>DAOWJG010000109.1 GCA_030640485.1 Dehalococcoidales bacterium
ACTTTTTTGCTCTTTTTGTCGCCAATACCATAGATATTGATGCTCTCTATTAGTAAGAGGTAGTCCATCTAGCTTTTTATGGGCAATCTGGACTAGCCGTATCGGGCAACCGAGTAGCCAAGTTCTAGCGTCAAGCCAAGCGCTAATATCAATTACCTTATCATCGGCAATGGTTTCCACAAGCTCGGTTATGTTGCCTTCACTGTCTATGATAGGCTTTGACAGGCTTTCAATCCTAATGGCTCTCGGACATTCGGGGTAGAGGTTGCGCTTTCGGCACTCTTGCCTTTGCTTCTGGCTACACTCGCCACAGCTTATCCCGTGTGTCCGTCGGTAGTAACTTCGCCAATACTCGGCAACCGCATAGCTGGCAATCCTGAACATAGCAACTTCGGTAAAGGGTTTGTGTCCGTTATTTCGTGCTACATCGGCAAGCCTCACGATTATATCGTGCTTTAAGTCCTCTCTATCCTCACGCCTTGCCTTGTGTTGAAACCGTTCGGCTACTGCGATATACTTGCTCCAGTCTAGCATTGTGTTTCACCGCCTTTGTTAGACTTGCCCTAGCTTGTTTAGACGCTGGCTAGGGCATTTTCTTTGCCCGTCTGGGGCAAGCATTCAGGTCAAGGCTTCCTAACTCTATTCAGTTTTTAATGTGCTTTTGTTACGTAGCTTCATTATTGAACAAAAGGAACGATTGTGCATTAACAGAATAAACCTATATTTACGTAATGTTATGTCCAGAACGATGTTTCGTGTAGATAAAGAGTAGCCCCCCTACCAGCCTATGGTAAGAGAGCTACTAGGCTCTCAATTGTCCTTAGAGAGTGTCTATTAGGTTTGTCCTCTTCAATTCAACCTGTTAAACTGAACGTGAGACTGAAAGTTCTGGCTATTGTACACGTTGGCCCACCATAGTGTACGATAGCCAGAACTTGGGGCTATTACCGATAGAGCGGTGCGACAGTGGTGATTTACAAGAGGTCTGGGTGCATACACTGTCAACTAGGACTTTTGAACTCCGCTTCCATTATTTTGCGGAGCCGGTAAGAGAAGAGCCTATCATCTACCTCGACATCATCATATGTCAGGATGGAGTCTTTGACCACCGAGCGAATAACTTTAGCTTTACTACTTAAACCTATGGGGAGGTATTTACTCACCACACTGTCTTCGGCTCGAGCCAACCGACCGTATACGGTATAGCCACCCTCGCCATCCAGAATATCCCCCGGCTTCAAATCCCTTTTCGCTACTGAGGCGACATCGGCGACGAAGGAACGGGACGAACCGGTAGGCTCGCCACGAAGAGCTACCGAAGCCACGCTTATCCCCAGCTCCAAACCGATGAGATGGCAGGGCCGGTACAGAGATGAATATTTGCCCGAAGAATCGGTAGGCAAACCGTATTCAGAGAAGCAACGTTTAACATAATCGGTAGGTGCCTTAAAGACGACGTAAACACCCCAGCGCAGGTCATGCTTCACCGGGGTCCCGTCTCGGTTTTCACTAGCCACCACCTCTACCGTGCCGCTGTGTTCCAGAATGCCACCTTCAGGCTCGGGTTTAAGGATTTCAGGCAGAACATCCACCCCCACCGGCGGAAACTTCAGGCCACATCTCTGCGGAACCAACCCAGTGGCATTGGCTACGGCACACATTTCAATAGCTGATTTGGTTCCGTCCAGAAAAGAATTGAACATCTGGGCATTGTAATCGCCAGATGCCACCTGCGCCTCGGAAAACCCATAGTATTGCCAGACGGTCTCCGGGGTTGAACAATGATATCCTGGTTGGTAGCGGGTGCCCTTGCCCGCACAGACAACGGAAAACCCAACAGTTCGGGCCCAATCAACCAATTCGCAAATCAACGCCGGCTGGTCACCATAAGCCATAGAGTAGACCAGCCCTTTCTCATCCGCCTTTTCCCTGAGGGCTGCCCCCAAGAGAGCGTCCGCCTCAACATTGACCATAACAACGTGTTTCCCGGCTTCCAGTGCGTTCCAAGCGTGATAGGCACCTGCCTCAGGAACCCCGGTAATCTCAAGGATAATGTCCAGGTCAGCCTGGAGCAACCGGTCTGAATCACCAGTCAAAATGGTCTTTCCCCTACGAGCACCATCATTAATGGCGGCGGTAGAGTCCCCGAAGGATAGCACCTCCTCAGGCCAGCCAGTTCTCAAGCAGGCCTGTCTTGCCTTTTCCGGGTCCAGATCGGCGATGCCAACCAACTGCATCCCTGGAGTTAAACGTACCTGAGCCAAGAACATGGTGCTAAATTTTCCAGCACCAATGACTCCAAGCCTAATGGGTCTACCAGCTTCTGCCCTCTGTTGAAGCAAACGATACAAGTTCATCAAGCCACCTCGCTTATAGTTTCACATCAATGTGTGCCACATCCCACTTCCAATATCACCCTCTCAGTAATAGATGCTTTAGGTTATTTTGTCAAGCTACTTTTACCTTCTCCCCAGTACCTCATAGCTAACAGCGGGCGGCTGGCTGGATACGTTGACAGTTAGTAAGCCAGACTGTTAACCTAACCATAAGGCAATTAAGTGCCCCCAAACAGGATAGAATTTATGATGGTGAACTTTGTCATCGCCAAGCTGCCTTAGTTATCACGACGGATATTAGTCGCCCTGTGAGAGCTAGTTTGAGCATATTTTTTTCCGCACCACCTGAAAAGCGAGGAGGTTTTTGATGAAGGCATGTGAAGGACAGTTAGGGCGAGTTTTCGTAATTCGGCTCGAGGATGGTGACACACTACCCGAGTGTATTGAGCATTTCGCCGCGGAGAAAGGAGTCTCTACCGGACACGTTATCCTGGTGGGCGGAATCGGGGGTGGTGAGATTGTCGTCGGCCCACGACGCTCAGAGGAAAGGCCGCCAGAGCCAATGCTCCTGCCCGTCAACGGTGCCCACGAAATAATGGGGGTGGGGGTACTTGCCCTTGGTGAAGATGGTAAGCCACGCCTCCATATGCACGCCGCACTCGGACGCTCCGGGCAAACCATGAGCGGAGACATACGGTCTGGCATCACCGTCTGGTTCGTGGGCGAGGTCATTCTCTATGAAATCCTGGGCGCAGATGTGGCGCGCATCTGTAACGATGAGAGCGGCTTTGCCCTTCTGGAGCCCGGGGCTAGGGCAAGACAGCAGTCTCAAGACTAGAACAAACGACGCCGCATCAGAGGGGCACAGAGTTCTGAAGTATAACAAAGATTGAGGCCCAAATCCTGAAATCGGCTCAGAATATGACTCCCAGCTATCCCTTCAGGGAAACTCAGAACATAAGCCCAAAACAGTAGCCCCCAATAGCTAGTGGCCGGGTCGAAAATAAGCAATACAGTCAATTTCAATAAGCATATCCGGTAGTGCCAGTCCGGCGATTACCGTTGAGCGCGCTGGTTTATCGGCAACAAAATACCTCTCGTATACCTCATTCATGGTGGTAAAATCTGCCTCATCTCGGAGAAATACAGTTACTTTGACCACATCATCCAGAGAGGCACCGGCAGCGGCCAAAACCCGCTTCATATTCTTAAGGCATGTCCCGGTCTGGGCCTCTATTCCCACCACGGGGTTACCTTCAGCATCCACAGAGCCCAGCTGACCTGATACAAAAATGTAATCCCCGGCTCTTATGGCGGGAGAAAATGGAAGCTTAGGTGCGCCGGGTACGGTGATAACCATTTTTACCATGACAAACCTCCCTTTAATTCCATTTCAACCCCACTAGATGACTCACCGGCTCAATTCTTCATTATAGGCAAAGTCGGCAGCTACCCCTCCGGTATGAATAAAAAGCACGGTATCCCCTCTGGCAAAATAACCCCGGTTAACAAGGCCAATTAGCCCAGACATGGCCTTGCCGGTATATACCGGGTCCAGAAATATCCCCCCGGTCTGTGCCGCTAGTCTAATAGCCGCGATACATTCCCCGGTTGGTATGCCGTAACCCTGACCGATATAATCATCGTAGATTGTTACCTCATTCGGGGTTACGGTCACCTCCAGACCCAGCAGTCCAGCCGTCTCGCTGGCCTGAGTGACAACCAAATCTATGGCCGCGGCTTTCTTGTTCAAGACACTAATACCAATCACCTTAATCGGGAGCCCAAGACATTTGAACCCTAGAATCAATCCCGCCTGGGTGCTTCCTAAGCCATTGGTCAGAACCACATACCGAGCATCTATCTTCTGCTCTCTTAATTGTTGAGCAATCTCACCAGCGGCGTTAACCCAGCCGGCAGTTCCTAAAGGAGTGGTACCACCGGCCGGGATTACCAAGGGGTTACGTCCCTGACGGCGTAGCTCATCAGCCAGCTCGTTCATCCTCTTCGGCATGGTGGTAAACATTTCAATCGGGTCAGCAACGTCTAGAATGTTAACCACTGAATTGAGGATACTGTGTAGCAAGAGATTACCCTGTGTCTCACTATGAATCCCCCTGACCAATATCAGATAGGGCTCCATCCCCAACCTGCGGCCAGCAGCGGCCATTTGCAAGGCGAAATTAGACTGTGAACTGCCGCTGGTTATGAGGGTATCAATCCCTCTCTGCCTGGCATCGCCCAGTATGTATTCCAGTTTACGACACTTGTTACCACCCAAAGCCAGGCCGGTCAGATCGTCACGCTTAACAAATAAGCGCGGCCCACCCAGGGTAGCCGAAAGGCGCGGTAATTCATGTAACGGGGTCGGCCAATGACCCAAGGTAACCCGTGGCAATTTTACTACAGACATCCCCACACCTCCTTTCAAAATATGGTTAACCTACCCCCTCATACTATGTCTCCCTTTTTTCAAGCTTACTTCGACTCTGCCTCATGCTATGGCTTCCTTTTTTAGAACCTACTTCTCTATGATACACACCCTCGGACAATAAGAACAACTTTTTTCAGTCCTCTCTCCCTACCTTTAATTACTTTTCACAACCCCAACCGCAATACCCGAATCTCAAGACCAATAATACCTTTTGAAGTTGATAGATGCCACATAGTGCGTACTCATGTTTCGGTTAAAGTTGCCGGTTGCACTAGTCGGCACATAATTGATAGTATGAGGTTACGACTAAAAATCAACAAGAGGAGCTAAAACTATGGGACAGTTCAAATCAGAAGAGGTAGAGAGGGAAGCGGTAAGGATGGTTGCCGCCATGATGGCAGCCAGTGCCCGGACAGCTCCCAAGGCTAGGGGCGTTGATGCTGTAGAAACGATGGTCATTGATGGCGATGACCTCGAACTTCTGGCTGGTGCCATGGAGGCCAAAGCGAAAGAGCAACCACCTTACCTGTCTCCAGTCTTTATCAGGGATGCCGGTAATGTCAGGAACTCCAGTTGTGTAGTTTTAATTGGGGTTACGGGTAACCCCAAGAAGATTGAGCAACCGCTGGACTGCGGCACCTGTGGCTACAAAACATGCAAGCAGTTAGTCAATGCCGGGAAACGACCGGGGAAGGATTTTAGCGGCCCGATTTGCATCCTGCAAGCCATTGACCTGGGTATCGCTCTGGGTTCAGCAGTTAAACTGGCTAGCGAATTCAACGTCGATAACCGTATGATGTACACCATCGGAGCCGCCGCCAAGAAGCTAGAGCTCCTGGATGCCGACATCGCTATCGGTATTCCACTATCCGTAGCCGGTAAGAACATCTATTTCGATAGGCAGTAGAGTGTCAATACCAGTGGCCGCTATGCATGGCCCCTTATATATGCAATGGCTCTACAAATCAAAAGGGTTTGCAATCGGTCAAGAATATGTTATAATTAGCTACAATCAAAAAGCCTTCTGGTGGTTAGAGCGAGGTGGCACCACCCGTTCCCATCCCGAACACGGAAGTGAAACGCCTCAGCGCAGACGATACTGAAGGGGCAACTCTTTGCGGAAAATATGCCACTGCCAGGGGGCTTTATTAGTAAGTTACCAGGATTATCCGAAGGTTTGGGTGGCACCTTTGACCTTTTATCCCTAGGTGGTTTATAATCTAGGTGATAACGCTGGTGACAGGGTAAAAAAGGTAAATCTAGGGAGAAAAAGATGGCTAGCCGATTTGAGAAATTCTCAGAGCGAGCTCGCAGAGTTCTTACCTTAGCTCAAGAAGAAGCGCAGAACCTTAACCACAGCTATATTGGGACAGAGCATATCTTGCTTGGTTTGGTGCGGGA
>DAOWJG010000148.1 GCA_030640485.1 Dehalococcoidales bacterium
AAAACTAAGGAGGGTGAGGCAGTAATAGATATATTTGACCAGATAGCCCCGGGCTGGTATGACTTCCGGCACTGGTCTATCTTCCGTAGCGAGCTGGAAGCACTGGCACAAAGGTGGCAGCGGGGCAGGCTGCTTAACCTGGGCTGTGCTCATGGCCCTGACTTTCTACCTTTACGGCAGGGCTTCCAGTTGTATGGCGTGGACTTTTCCCTGGAGATGTTGAGATTTGCCCGAAGGTACTCCCGAAAGTTCGACTTCGACGTACGCTTGTCGCTGGCTGATGTTGACTACCTCCCCTTTTGCGACCGGACCTTTGACTGGGCAATCTCAGTAGCCACCTACCACCATATAAAGGGTAGGGAGGAGCAGCAGATGGCCCTAAATGAGTTAAGACGGGTACTAAAGCCGGGAGGTGAGGCCTTTATCACTGTGTGGAACCGTTGGCAGCGCCGTTTCTGGTTTAAGCCTAAAGAGTTGACTGTTCCCTGGCGGAGAGGAGATAAGACGCTGGAGCGCTACTACTACCTGTTTTCTTATCCTGAGCTGGAGAGGTTAGTAAAAAAGGCCGGCTTTGAGGTACTAGAGTCCTTTCCCGAAAGCTCCTATCACGGCCCGCTTAAGTTCTTCTCCCGGAATATATGTCTGCTGGTGAGGAAGAGTAAGCAGTGATTAGAGATTTTACGGGGATTATCTTGAAAGGTCTGCCTTGGTGGGAATATAATGCAACTACTATAAAAATTTCAGAGGAGCAGTAAAGTGGAGCTCTGGACCAACTGGCTTTACCAAACGGGATGGAAGGTCTTTACCATTCTTGGTATTTGTTTGGGTGCTTTCTTCATCATACGCCGCCTTGCCCCCATAGCCATAAGGAGAGCAGTAAAGCGTCAGATGAAGGGCAAGCGCAAGGCGGAGCGTGAAAAGAGGGTACAGACCCTGGTTCGGGTCGTTAGCACTGTCTCAGGCATAGGCTTGGGGACACTGGCTACCCTTCTCATTCTTGGCCAGGTGGGGGTTAATATCTGGGCTGGCGTAGCTGCCTTGGGGATAATGGGGGTCGCCGTGGGCTTTGGCACCCAGCACTTGATTCGGGATGTTATTAATGGTTTCTTCATTTACCTGGAAAACCAGTACAATGTTGGTGACGTCATACGAGTGGGCAGTATTGCCGGCGTAGTTGAAGAGTTGTCTTTGCGGCGAACCATTCTGAGAGACCTTGATGGGGCGCGCCACGTGGTCCCCAATGGTGACATTCGAACGGTGAGTAACCTCACCCAGGAGTGGTCGAGGGCCCACCTCAACATAAACGTGGCTTACAAGGAAGACCTCGATAGAGTTATGGCGCTCATGAAGAAGACGTGGGAGGAGATGACCGAGGACCCAGATTGGGGTCCCTTCATGATTTCGAAAACGCCCTGGCTCCTCCGGGTGGATGAGTTCGGAGACTCGGGGATAACGATAAAAATGGTTGGTGAAACTGAACCTATCAAACAGTGGGATGTTATGGGGGAATATAGGAGGCGGGTGAAGAGGGTCTTCGATAAGGAGGGGATTGAGATTCCCTGGCCTCACGTCAAGTTGTATTACGGCGATGCTACGTCCTCCCGCCGGGAGCGGTAAGCCGTCTGGATAACTGACGTACTACAGGTTCTGAGGCAGTGCTGTTTCTGATAGTCTTCTGTCGGCAATATGCCGGTCTTTCATAGGAATGAAGTTCAGTTTAACGAACTAGACATATTACCCATAATCTGGTTTAATTAGGTAATTATACCGTTGAGGTAGGGGGGATAATGTATGTTTGAGTCGTGTGCGTTTGATACTTCATCTGAGCAACTATCGTGGTTAATCCCATTAATTATTGTTATCGTATTGAGTTTTGTTATGCGGCGCCGCCGACCAGCGGAGAAGACGCCTCAGGATATAGCGTCCAGTCTGCTCCTTGATGTGATGGCTAACCAGAAGATTGTGGAACAGTTCAGCTCCCAGAATCGGCGCAAGAAGCTTCAAGCAAGTAGCTGGCAGAGAAACAGTGAGAAGATTGATTTTCTGGATGAGTCACTGCGCAAAAACCTGTCTAATGTCTTTAGGCAGGCTGAAGATTTTAACATGCGGATAGATTCTGCCAAAATGTATAAATCAGATAGCTACCTTTTTGGTATTGGTGTGGACCGGCTACAGGAGCCGCTGGCCAAGAGTAGAGAGGGGCTTGAGGAATGGCTCAAGGCAAATATAGAGCAGATGGGCCCTGGTGCCGGGCGCCAGGGCTGCCTGGGTGGCGGCTTGGGTGGCGGCTGAGCTATATATCTGCTACTGTCAGCCTAATTAGCTTAAAAAGCTCCTGGCATAATTATCTAGGAATTAGTCTCTCTGGATAACTGGTTCTTATTCTCGTTTTCATGAGTCTATCGCCGTAGCCGTAATTTAATTAACACCGTATTCAAGGGTTAAAGGGGGTATGCTAACTAGCCACAAAGGAGGTAATAATGAATAAAGTAGCTATTATTACTGATACCGTGAGCCATATGCCTAGAGAACGTGCCGATAAATACGGGGTCACACTACTAGCTGCATGTATTATCAGGGAAGGCAAGCCACATCCTGAAAACGAGGTAAATCTAGCTGAGTTTTATGAAAAATTACCTGGGTGGAAGCGGGAGGGGAATATGCCTACGACTACGGCTATCCCTGTGAGGAGTTTCCTTGAGGCATACCGCCAGCTAAGCCGGAAGGCAGAGGCTATTTTATATATCGGTCAAAGTGCAAAGTTTAGCCCGTCACCAGATACAGCGAGGCAGGTTAGAGCGAAGGTCAAGGATGAGCTGCCCAACACTCCTATTGAGGTGATTGATTGTGGCACCGTTTGTGGGGCTGAGATGCTTATTGTCTTGGAAGCGGCTCGGGCGGCTAGTGCTGGTAAGAGCCTTTCCGAGGTAGTTGAGGTGACGAATAATATGATAAAAAGGATTAACTATATTCTCCTATCTGATGACCTTTATTATCTAGCCAAGGGAGGCAGAATACACAAAGCCCGTCCCTGGGCAGGTTCTAAAATTACTAACACGGTACTTCTAGAGGCTAGTGCTGCTACCGGAGGAGAGCACAGGCCCCTGGCTAGGCGTAAGACTAAGGGCCAGACACTAAAAACCCTGTTTGATATCGTGATAGAGAGGAGCGGGGGTAAGAAGCTCCACGTTGCCATCGAGCACGCTGATGCCCCTGCGGAAGCTGAAGAGCTTA
>DAOWJG010000140.1 GCA_030640485.1 Dehalococcoidales bacterium
CTCTACTAGGTAGCGGTCACCATGTCTGACCTCAACCCTATTTTCAGTAAATTGACTGTTTTCATCAAGCTTGGCATTAGCCTGAGCAATAACATATTTTTCTTCCTGGTCAGCGGTCAGGTAGACGATGTCATTAGAGACAAAAGGCATCACCTTTATGACTTGCGGTGATAAGCCGGAGAGCCGGGTGGCTAGGTCAGGGGTAATGGTAGACTCGGCCTCTACTATAGTATTACCCTTCTCATCAAGCACTGCCTCACGGGTTGTTTTGCCGACAAGTCTATCATCAGTATTACTTATCTCGGTAATGACTTTCCGGTATGGTGTCTCAATAAAACCATACTGGTTAATTCGGCTATAGGTCGCTAGAGAACCAATGAGACCAATATTAGGGCCCTCAGGGGTCTCAATGGGGCAGATTCTACCGTAGTGGGAAAAATGGACATCGCGAACCTCAAAGCCAGCGCGTTCCCGGGACAAGCCTCCTGGCCCCATGGCGGAGAGGCGGCGCTTGTGGGTTAGCTCGGCTAAAGGGTTGGTTTGATCCATGAATTGCGATAGCTGGGAACTGCCGAAGAACTCTCTGATAGTGGCTACTATGGGGCGAATATTGACCAGGGCGCTGGGAGTAACTTGCTCCGTGCTGATAATGCTCATCCGCTCCCTTACTATTCGCTCTAGGCGCAGCAGGCCAATACGAAACTGGTTTTGAATTAGCTCACCGACGGTGCTCACCCGCCGGTTCCCTAGGTGGTCAATATCGTCGGGGGTGTCATTATCATTATTAATCATAATGATATGATTAACTATCTCTACAATATCTTCCTCATCAAGAGCTCGCTTTTGCTTGGCATCGTCCAGCCCTAATCGCATATTAAGCTTATGGCGACCTACCTCGCCCAGGTCATAACGTTGCGGGTCGAAAAAGAGGTTCTTTACTAGTTTTGCGGCATTTTCGATAGTGATGGGCTCGCCAGGTCTGAGTCTCTTATAGATATCGAGCAGGGCATCAGACTTGTTTCTAATTAGAGGGTCACGCTCTATAGTTGAGCGGATAAACTGGTGTTCCGGTGAATTGTCCTCTTTAGAGAAGAGGGCGAGTAACTCTTCGTCACTACTATAACCAATAGCACGTAAGAATGTAGTGATTGGAATCCTTCGCTTACCATCTATCTTAGCTGAGATTATATCCCGGTTACTGGTTTCAACCTCAAGCCAGGCCCCATGGGTAGGGATCAGCTTGGCATGGCATAGTGACCGGCCACTGGTGGCATCCTCTTCAAGCGTGAAGAAGACGCCAGGGGAGCGGAGTAACTGGCTGACTACAACCCGCTCGGCACCGCTAGTAATAAAGGTGCCTTTAGCTGTCATTAGGGGCAGGCTACCGAAAAATATGTCTTCTTCCTTGATTTCCCCAGTTCCTTTAACCAGTAGTCTGGCTCTGACGTAGAGTTGGGTTGAGTAGGTCAGATCCCGGTGGCGGCACTCCTGCTCAGAGTGGTGAGGAGCACGGAACTCGTAGCTTACAAAACTGAGCTCCAGCCGGTTGCCGGTGAAGTCCTTTATGGGGGATATCTTCTCTAAAAGTTGCTTTAGCCCCCTTTCCTGAAACCGACGGAACGAATTCAATTGAACCTCAATTAGATTGGGGACATCTAGTATCTGGGGTAACCTAGCATAAGATACTCGGGAAACAGGAGGTATTTTCTTTCCTGTATGTGGTGTCATAAAAACCATATTCTGCCTAACTCCTTTTAAATAAACACATGAGGTTTTTGCATCACTATAGCACTAAAAACAAACAGGACCGGTGGCTAATGAAGGTATATAAAAGGTGAGACTTAAGAGGCATGATACAAAACTTAATATTACTACTATTCTTGGCACTTGTCAAGTCCGAGCCTTATATCTCTTTCCGTGACAGAAGACCTGATGACCGATGCAAGTGGCGACTGGTTGGCTGGGCATGGCTACTGTGTAAGTCACAGGCAGTCAAGCTGTTTAGGCCTTTGCCCGGTCTTTTTGGATAGCTTAGCTACGGGGTATTTGGGGGAAATGGCTGGTATGAAGAGGTCGTGATTTAGTGAATATCCCACAACCACCCAAAATAATATAGCATATTAAGATAAAATTATCAAAGATATTTATAAGTATTTATTATTATACTTAATGAAACATTGACATACTCGTCAGGATGCTTTATAATACGGCTGTAACTTAGGTTGGTGGTTGGAAAAAGATGGCCGGTAGAGATTACTATGAGATTTTAGGGGTTAAGCGGGCGGCTAGCGAGCGGGAAATAAAGCAGGCTTACCGCAAGCTGGCGCGTAAGCATCACCCTGATGTTAATCCTGGTGATAAGTCAGCTGAGGCGAAGTTTAAAGAGATAAACGAGGCTTATGAAGTTCTGTCGGATAAAGAAAAGCGACTGAAGTATGATAGGTTTGGTGATAGGTGGCAGTCTGCTGACCAGTTTGCCCAGGGTGGGTATCA
>DAOWJG010000078.1 GCA_030640485.1 Dehalococcoidales bacterium
AAATATCAACCCGCCATGGTCCCGGCGCCGGTCCACCCAGCCAGCCAGTATTACCTCGACACCGATACGCTCTCTATTCAGCTCGCCACAGCTATAATTCTTCAACAAAACTAGACCCTCTTGAGAATACTTTCCCGCTGATTATAGCCTATAATAAGGTGCTCTTCAAACTAGCGGGCTCGTACTGGTAAATAGTAGCGGGCATGAGTAACCCCCCCTCCGAAATCCTTCCCTAGTGCAAAAACTGCCTGGTCGTCTAGCCGCTGACCTTGTGATTGGCCAGTGTCTCCAGCGCGAGCACCATGGCTGAGTGGTCAAGGTCACTACCATCCTGCGCGGCGACAGCATTAAACACTTCCTGGGCTATGGCTGTGCCCGGCAAACTCAAGCCCAGGCTGCGTGCTGCTTGCAGGGCTAGATTCAAATCCTTCTGTTGATGACGGATACGAAAGCCGGGCTCAAACTTGCGTCTAATCATTCGTTCCCCACATAACTCTAGGATCCGACTATAAGCATAGCCACCGAGTAGTGCCTCCCTTACCTTAGCTGGGTCAGCACCTGCCTTAGAGGCAAAAAGAAGTGCTTCGCTAACTGCGTCAATGGTCAGGGCAACTACAATCTGATTGGCTACCTTACAGGTTTGGCCATCCCCATTACTAGTACCAACGTGAATGAAATTCTTACCCATAATTTCAAAATAGGGCTTAACCTGTCTGAATACCTCGGGTGGGCCGCCGACCATGATTGAAAGAGTAGCCTTCTCTGCTCCCACCTGGCCACCAGAAACCGGGGCATCGAGCATCTTTACCCCCAAAGCGTTAAGCCTCCGGGCAAAGTCCCTGGTCGCAAGCGGAGAGATAGAACTCATATCCACCACGATGGAACCCGGTCTTACACCCTCAGCCACACCATCTTTACCAAACAAAACGGCTTCTACATCGGGTGTATCCGGCACTATAATAAAGACTAAGTCGGATTTCCGGGCTACTTCCCGGCTACTGCTACAGGCCACCGCACCCTGCGAAGCTAGTTTCTTAATCGCCTCTGAGACCAGGTCATAAACATAGAGGGTGTAGCCAGCAGCGAGCAGATGACCCGCCATCGGCATGCCCATTATCCCCAACCCAATGAATCCAAGCTCTGCCATAAGCCTCCTCCTTCTTAAAGCAAGCCAGTAATTCTTTCCCTGAGTGGTGGCGGTAAATCCGTGGTTATCCACCAGCATCTAGCCCTGAAGGTCTGCTAAATCTCCTTAGGAAGTCGTTCACGAAACAGTCCCGGCAGGAACAGCTCTGAGCCTTTCTCCCCACCGAGTTACGCAGGCTCCGGGCTGAAGAGATTGAGGTCGGTCTCCTCGTCATACCTCCGCATCATCCTGACGCCGGCAACCTCGCCAATAACCGCATCCAGGGTTGCCAGAACGGGATTCCCACCAGGTACGATATGACCACCTAGGGTTTTTCCATCCTTATCGCAGAATACACCGTGAAGATGAAGTGCCACCTCGCCACTCTCTGTCTCAAAGATGACCCCCTGAATCCCCATAATCTCTATGGGACCGGGTATGGTCTGGGGTGGGTCGTAGGCAGCACCGAGTTTCGTCTTCTCATTAGGCACGAATATCTGAATTGTCAACTTGCGTAACGTGCCGATAGCACTCAGAATTGCCCCGTGACGAACCCCGTTATCCTCGCAGACCTTCCTTAAGCCATCCATCAGGTCGGTGCCTGGCAGTAACCGCAGCGGTATCACCCGGCTAAGCTCACCACACACATGCTTGGTTCTAAGTTCCGCCATATTTTCCTCCCCTCCTTTCTATATTAGTGCCAAACTTCATCCACACATAAAAAGCGCCAGCTATGGGAAGCTAGCACTCGATAAATTACTGGTGGAGACGGGGGAGAGTTGAACTCCCCGTCCAAAGAAGACTACCCAGGATATCCTACAGGCTTAGTCAGCTCTTTTATCTTACTCAGCTAACCTCTGCTGACCGAGTTTAGCTAAGCCAGCCGATAACTCTTTCACCACCCCCATCGACATCAGAGTGATGGCACCTCAACTTTTCGTCACCCAATCCTAACCCGTTGAGGTGAGGTCAGGTTGGATGTGCAGCCCTCTTAATCAGGCTGCAAGAGCGAATTCAGGTTCGCCAATTATTTTTTGCCACTTGTTTTATGAGGGTAGCGGCACCTCAGCCTGCAATCCTGCAGCATACCTCCCCTGTCGAACCCGCGCGTCCCCACTTACCAAAGACAATCTGAATATAAACACCTCTCTTAATAATTATACCTATTTATGGCTCAAATAGCTAGTGGTTACCTATGTAGACTCGCTACTATCGAAAATAGAACGTGCCACCTCCGCCGTCCAAATAAGGGCACTCCTTTCCTCCTCCGGTGTGATGGCCCTAAAGGTCTCAGGGTCCACATCGTAGATGCGGCCTGCCTCCTCATGGGAAGCCGGGTAAATCCACAGCATCTTAAACCCCTTTTCATTCCCGGCAGACCAGCAGTGGGTGCAACCCTTCGGCAGGAATACCCCGCACCCCGGGTCAGCCCGCCACCAGCACTCGTCAAAGAAGGTATATCCCGGACCCTCTGAGCTACCATCAATAATGATGAGTTCCCAGGTATGGTGATGGTGTGGTGCCAGAAACCAGCCCGGCACAAAACCAACGACCCCAAAGCTAACCTGACCTGGCTCATTAATATAGCGCTTGATGACTATTTCTCCGAGCCCGGCCTCTTTTATTACACCGGCTGTATCAGGGTAAACAATATAGGGCCTAGCATTCATATGATACCTCCTCCTTATTACTCAGCTCTTCTTACTTGCCTCCCTTAATACTCACGTTTTCCATGCTCAAATAGCTATCGGTTACCTATGTAGACACGTTACCATCTAAAACAGAATGTGCCGTTTTCGCCGTCCAAACCAGGGCATTTCTCTCCTCTTCTGGTGTAATGGCACGGAAGGCTTGGGTATCACCATCTAAAATGCGCCCCGCCTCCTCAAGCGAACCCCCATAGACCCACAGCATCTTAAACCCCCAATCCCTACCGGCAGACCAGGCATTAGGGTACCCCTTCGGGATGAATACCCCACTCCCCGGGTCAACCCGCCACCAGCGCCCATCAAAGAGGGTGTATCCCGCACCTTCTGAACTGCTGTCAATTATGATGAGTTCCCAGGTATGATGATGATGCAGGGTAACAAACCGCCCGGGAGCATAGTCCTTAACACCGAAGCTAACCTGGCCTGGCTCATTAATATAGCACTTATTGAAGGCGGCTCCGAGTTGGTCCACTTCCAATATCGTGGCTATACTAGAGTCAGCAATATAGGGTCCAGCACCCATATGATACCTCCTCCTCAGGCAGCGCTCTTAGCCGCTCACCTCCCTTAATATTTATGCCTTTTTATGGCTCGGTCTATTTCCCGTTTTGCCTCGCGACGAGCTATTGACTCACGCTTGTCATATAGCTTCTTGCCTTTAGCCAGGGCTATCTCAACCTTGGCGATGCTGTCTTTTATATAGAGTTTTAGCGGCACCAGGGTAAAGCCCTTCTCCAGCACCTGGCTGGTAAGATTATCAATTTCCTTACGATGCAAGAGGAGCTTCCGGGGGCGGGTTGGGGTATGACTCATATAACTACCCGCCTCATAGCGGGCGATATGAGCGTTCAGGAACCATAGCTCCCCGCCCTCAGGCCTGACATAGGCATCGCCCAGACTTACTCTACCGGCTCGAATTGACTTTATTTCGGTGCCGGTAAGCACGATTCCAGCCTCAATACTCTCCAGTATATGATAGTTGTGATAGGCTTTACGATTGGTCGCTACTGTCTTTATAACCATCGGGTTGATTATATCACATGCCATGTTTAGCTATAAAAACTGAGAATAGCTAAAGAGTGAGCCATACCAGTCTGATAATAAATTATGTGGGATAGTTAACGGCATGACCTTTACGGCTTTACCAGTATGATGTGGCGCTGCCACTCGAGGGA
>DAOWJG010000094.1 GCA_030640485.1 Dehalococcoidales bacterium
ACCGGCGCCATACCACAGGCGCACCGCTCCACCTCCAGGGCGATCTGACCGGCATTAATCTCGGGCACGACAAACGCCCTAACCTGACCGGCAATTTCCCTGATCCTGTCCTCAGGGAAGGGCCACACGGTAATCAGTCTCAGCATGCCAACCCTAATACCCTCGTGGCGAGCCCACGCCACGGCAATCCGGGAAACCCGAGCCGAAATACCATAAGTCAAGACCACTACCTCAGCATCTTGAGTGCCAGCCTCCTCAAGCTCAATAATATCGGCTTTATTCCTCTCAATCTTGTCTACCAGCCGTCTCACCAGCTTGTCCTGTGCCTCAGCCGTCATCGCCGGATAGCCACGCTCGTCATGCGTTAGCCCGGTAACGTGCAACCGATAGCCATCACCGGCATTCGCCATCGGCGGCACCAAGTCAGCATCAGGCTTAAAGGGCAAATATGCCGCTCGTGGAACCGTGGGCTTACGCCGAGATATTAACTCTATTTCACTTACCGGAGGTATGACCACTTTTTCATACATGTGCCCGGTAGCGGCTTCAGACATGACTAAGACCGGCAGGCGATACTTTTCGGAGAGGCTAAAGGCTCTTATCGTCAGGTCATATATCTCCTGGGGGGAATCAGGCGATAAAGCAATAATACTATATGGTCCGTGGCTCCCCCAGCGCGCCTGCATCATATCTCCCTGGCCAGGTAGTGTCGGCAGGCCGGTTGATGGTCCCGCCCGCTGGATATTCACCACCACACAGGGCGTCTCCGTCATCAGTCCTAAACCGATGTTTTCCATCATCAGGCTGAAGCCAGGTCCAGAGGTAGCCGTCATCGCCTTGACCCCACCCCATGAAGCCCCCAGAACCGCCGCCATTGACGCCAGTTCGTCCTCCATCTGGATATAGTTACCCCCAACTTCGGGCAGCCGCTGTGACATCCGTTCCGCAATCTCGGTAGCCGGTGTGATGGGGTAACCGGCAAAGAAGCGACAACCAGCGCTTATGGCTCCCTCAGCGCAGGCATCGTCCCCGCTCATAAAGAACTCACCGGCTAAATATCTTCGCTGTGACACTCAGACCTCACATTTATCTTTATCCCGGGTTTTTTCTTTCCGACACCAAGCCCGCTAGCTCTTAGGCTTTTTCTTAATATCCACGACACTGATGGCGAAGTCAGGACAAATCATCCCACAAATATCGCACTTGTTACACCTGGATTCATCACTTATGTAAACCGGATGATACCCCTTACTATTAATCTCGGTAGATTCAACGAGAACGTGTTGCGGACAAAACTCGATACAGAAGCCACACCCCTTACACCGCTCTGGAATGATGATAACTTCTTTATTCTCTAGCTTCATATCAACCGCGGTTCTCAACTCACTCCTGATTTTCTGCCCAACATTTTCATAGAAGCCCTAACGACCAACTACAGCAAGAAATAATAGCATATACTGACCACAATCGACAAATCTTGGTCTTGACTTACCGGCTCACAGCCATCAAAAATATGCTACAATAGAGTTTAATTACGGGTGAGAAAGTGGGACCACAAAAAAGGTTACGCCGCGGGCTAATTATCCTAGGTGGCATCATAGCTGCAGGTACTATCGGCTATATGCTTATCGAGGGGTGGTCATTTGGCGAAGCCATCTATATGACGGTGATAACCATATCCACCGTGGGTTACGGTGAGGTTCACCCGCTCAGTGCTACCGGGCGTATTTTCACCATCATCTTAATTGCCGGCGGCGTTAGCGGGGTACTATTTGTCTTAAGTGCCTTTATAGAATATCTTTTAGAGGGTAGATTTCGCACCACTCTGGGGAGGCGACAAATGAAAACTAAAATAGCCAAGCTAAAAGACCACTTTATTCTCTGCGGCTACGGAAGAGTCGGAGAGGAGATAGCCCGTACCTTCAGCGAGGAAGGTGCCCCCTTTGTCATTATTGACAGCCGCCCGGACAATATCAACATGGCTCAAGAACACGGTCATCTCTGCTTACTTGGCGATGCCACCAGTGACAGCATGCTATTGGAGGCCGGTATCGAACGAGCCCGGGGCCTGATAGCCGCCGTGGGTAGCGATATTGATAATACCTATATTACCCTATCCGCCCGGGGGTTGCGCCCCGACTTATTTATTGAGGCTCGCGCCAGCAACAAGGAGGCGGAGACAAAGCTAAAGAGGGCGGGGGCTAACCGCGTCATATTGCCCAGCAGCATTGGCGCCCGACGCATGGCTAATATAGCGCTACGCCCGGCAGTGGTTGATTTCTTTGACACAGTAATCTCCCGCCGCGGCCGAGAGCTACAGATGGAAAATATAGTCGTCGGCGGCAACTCACCACTGGTCGGTCAAACTATTGAGGCCGCTCGCCACCGGAGCAAGGCTTCTATATTAGCCATAAGTAAGAAGGGTGGCAAACTCCTGGCTAACCCGCCCGGTGAAGAAATTATTGAGGCTGGGGATCACCTAATCGTTATGGGCACTAGGGAGCAACTAACCGCCTTGGAATGCTTCTGCGAGGGAGGTAAACCCAATGAGTAAGCCAAGAGTAGGCATTATTAATGTTACTGGTTATGCTGGTGTTGAGCTAGCCCGGCTTCTATCTCAGCATCCGGAGGTAGAGCTTATTTCGGTTACCGGACGCAGCACTGCCGGCGAGAGGCTGGGCGAGGTTTTTCCCCACCTGGCTGGTCTGGAGCTAACTATTGAAGCCGAGTTGGGCGAGGTTGATTTAGCTTTCTCCGCGATGCCCCATAAAGAGAGTGCTAAAGAGGTAATTCCACTCAT
>DAOWJG010000197.1 GCA_030640485.1 Dehalococcoidales bacterium
AGCTCTTTGATTCTTATATCGTCAGTGCCTACCCCCTCAGTGGGTGAGATGGCACCGTGAAGCACATGATACAGTCCGTTATAAGCTCTGGTATGCTCCAGGGCCAGGATGTCCTGGGGCTGTTCCACAATGCAAATCTTGGCGTGGTCACGCTGCTCACTGCGACAGATGTGGCAGGGGTCAGCATCGGTAACATTAAGGCAAACAGAGCATAACCGGGTCTTCTGTTTCACCGATAGGATAGCATCAGCAAGGAGTCTGGTCTGCTCTTCGGGGGCACGTAGTAGGTGGAAGGTAAGTCGCTGGGCACTCTTGGGACCAATTCCGGGCAGTTTATTAAGCTCTTGGACAAGTCTGGATACGGCGTCAGCGGTAGGCATAGGTTCTTGGTTCACTCTTTCCCCCCTCTCTATAACTGCTTCAGGGCGTTAGCTTCGACAATGGTGTTACCTAACTCTTTTTGAACCTTGTCCAGCTTGGCTTTAAGTTGTCGGGCTTGGTTAAGGCTAGAAAGATTCATTTCTCCTCCACGCTGGTAATTTGTGCTCCCATCTTCAGCGCTGCCTCCACCAGGTGATTATCTTCTGGCTTGTGGACACAGCGTATATGGCAGGGACGCCCCAGGAAGCTACTGATGATTTTTTCGGCAATCTCCTGGTTTTGGGGCTTCTCCAGATTCTCCTTATGCAGGGGGTATCTAAAGGCCAGAACTAGGTTGTCATCTTCAAAGGCCACTGGCTTAACGCCGGCACTTCTCAGGATCGCCATGGCCGGGGTTCTTTTGGTATCTTCCGGGGCTTGCTCGATAACCTGCTTCCAGTTTTGTCTTAGGTATTCAATTTCACCACCGGGCTGGGGTGGGGTAACGGGTGTCTCTGGTGGAGGCGAGGTAACGGCATCAGGTTTTGGTGGTGGGGGAGCCGCCACGGTATCAGGAGTTGGTGAAGAAGTAGGTTTGGTTGTCTCAGTTTTGGCGGCTTTAACCACTGGGCGGATTTCGGGTTCAGCCAGCTTGGTTGGGGGTTTTCTTGTCTCCTCTGAGGTTAGGGTGCAGTCAACCAGGGCTAGTTCCAGGGGTAGGGTGGAGTAGCTATCAAAACCAAACTCAAGCTGACCGAAAAGCTTGACTGCCTTTAATATCTGGGTTAGAGAAGCCTTAGCCGCTAGAACCTCTAGCTCGGCGATGTCCTCGGCGGTAAAGTCTACGGCTTCGCTGGAACCAGTCTTTACCAGCAGCAGGCCGCGGAGATACTCGACCAGCTCCCGATTGAATTGGCGTAAATCCAGCCCCTCGCTATTGATGCTGTTTATAGTTGCTATCCCGCCGGCAATATCATTGTCCACGATGTGCTTTATAACCTCTTTGGCTCGCTTATCTCCGGTGATGCCCAGGGTAGCCTGAACCTGCTCCAGCTTGACCTCAGAGCCATAATAGGTGTTTAGCTGTTCCAGTATGTTTTCGGCATCTCGAAGGCTACCGGTGGCGCTCCTGGCGATGAGCCGCAGTGCCTCGGGTTCAATTTTAATATCTTCCGAGCTACAAATATGGGTTAGTCTTGAGACGATATCTTTTTGGGCAATACGCCGGAAGTCAAAGTGCTGGCATCGTGATATCATGGTAGGCAGGACTTTATGGGCTTCGGTAGTCGCCAGGATAAAGATGACATATGGTGGTGGCTCTTCCAGCGTCTTTAGGAGGGCATTGGAGGCTTCTTTAGTCAGCATGTGGACCTCATCTATGATATAGACCTTGTAACGGCCCTGGCTGGGAGCGTAGTTAGTTCGCTCGCGGAGGTCTCGGATTTCATCAATACCACGATTGCTGGCAGCATCAATTTCAATGACGTCTAAGGCCCGGCCCTCGGTTATTGCCTGACACATTGGGCAGGTATTGCATGGTTCCCCATTGCCATCGGTGGTCAGGCAATTTACGGCTTTAGCCAGGATGCGGCCGGTACTGGTCTTACCGGTGCCGCGCGGACCGCAGAAGAGGTAGGCATGGGCGACACGACGGCTCTTGAGGGCATTAAGCAGTGTCTGGGTTACGTGTTCCTGACCCACTACTTCCGCCAGAGTCTGCGGGCGCCACTTACGATAGAAAACTTGTGCAGCCATTTTATAGTTTCTATTATACCCTATAATATTATCTGGTTGCCAAAGGTTTTTAAATAGGTGGAGGCTGAATTTTTAGACAAATTCTTAAAATAAATACCCCCTCTCTTTCGCAGGGAGAGGGGGTAGCGGAAGTTAAGCCGTAAGTACTCCTAAGGATAGGCTCAGGTTAGCTAGCTATAATAACGAGGGTATATCCTTGGCGGCATCTTCGATTAATTTTAGTTTGCAGGCTAGTTCTTCCTGCTTTTTCTGAATCTCTCCGAGGACAGTGGTTGATTCGAAGTAGAGGTTGGTGACCTTTTGCACGCTGTCAAGTTCCGAGAGGATTACGGTTACATCCAGCACCCCTCTTTCTCTGGGGTAGTCACCATTCCTTATTATAGCCTTGGGTGCTATATCTCTCAGGTAATCTCCTAGTTCCTTAACCAGTTCCATATTCATTTCACTAGCTGGTGCCGCTAGCAGGTATAGGGCTCGGTTAGCATCCTGAGGATTACACGTTAGCGATAGCTCACTGATGGCTTCATCCATGGCTTGAATCCCCTGGGAGGTTTCGGCGCTTTTCTTCCTGAAGTGGTTCTTTCGCTCGAAGGGGAGCCTGATTAGGGGTAGCGCTGATTTACCATAGCCAAGCACTGTCCATCCGATCAGGGTCTGCATTATGTCCCCGGCATCAAGTGTCCTGGCTCCGATGTGCTTTCGCTTTTTCTCCTCGCCGGCGCAGAGTAGATTATAGAATGGCTCCGCAATTAAGGCATTAATCTTAGCCATGTTGTTTCTAAGGGAGGCATTCTTTCTAATATACCTTTGGTTATCAATGAGAATTACGGCGTCCGCCACTGGGTTGACCGATTTAAGGCAGGTGGCTGAGTTATAGACAGTTCTTTCCTCGGTTTGTTCTTCATGCTCAAAGGGTAGGATGATAAGATTATATACCGGTTTATCGGCATGGCGTTCCTTTATAAGTTGGGTTATTATTGGTATTGAGCCCGAGCCGGTGCCACCAGCCGCCCCGGCGACTAGCAGGAAGGCATCTGTTTCGGCGAATCGCCGGGTGCTTCTGATAGCATCTATAACCTTGTCGCTATCTTCTTTGGCTATCTCGGCTCCCAGCTCATTAATCTTACCGACACCGTGACCGCCGGTTTTGCGTCCGCCAATGAGGATTCTGTGCTGATAATCGGACCTTATGGTGGATAAGCCGCTTAGGTCGGCAGCATCTGTGTTTACGGCGAAAGCGCCGGTAATTATTTCAATTCCCCGACAGCTACGTGCCCGTCCATTTAGCCGGGCGAACTCATCGGCGATTCTGCCGCCACATTGACCAAAGCCGATAACTACTAATTTCATTTTTTTACTCCATCATGTTTAGTTATGATTTACCATTTTAGACATATTCATATAATAATGTCAATTATTCACATATGATAACAGCAAAAAACGGGGGTAATTTCAAGCTGAATAGTTATAACTAACACGACAATGGCTTTCTGATATGTCCACACCTGACAAAGTCTACCACATGTTATAACGTAGAAAAGAGTTTTTGGTTGCTAGTAATTGTGTTGTTAGTTATCACTTGGCTATTTGCCCGAGTTGTTAATAGCCCCGGAGCCAACTGTTTAAGCCTCGCACAAACTCACAATTTGAGGTATACGGTATCAGAAGTTTGCTATGATGCTAGCATCATCTATGTCGGTCTCGCAAATTTTCTAATAATGACAATTCGCCTTAATTAGGACTAGTCGTTCTGTTTGGCTGTAGGCTGTTATGACGCAGTGGAAGCTCATAAACACTACTCAGCCGTAGGAAGACTTACCGTGCCCTAAAGGTAGTCAGCTCAGTGGGGTCTCATTCGGGGAAAGCTTGATATTAGCTATCATTAGATTTTATAATTAGCTATAGAAAAAGGTAGAGAAGATGGAAACATATACAAGCTGGGTTGCGATAATTGGTGCTGTGTCTGGCTTAGTCGCTTTGATAACCATTATTGTAAAAGATATTCGGAGACCTAGGCTAAAGATAGTAGTGGGTCCTTATGCAACAGATTGGCACTTCATAGGCACCACTCAAACTTGGCGATTTATCAATTTTGAGGTAACAAGTAAAAAAGGACGGACTGCGAGACGATGCGTTGCGAGAGCTTTGGTAATAAGCCATCCACCACAGGTCACCTTACTCAGGAGGGATTGTGCCCTTC
>DAOWJG010000123.1 GCA_030640485.1 Dehalococcoidales bacterium
GGAGCTACGCCGATATAGTTGTTATCCGCCACCCCTGGGAGGGAGCCGCCAAGGTAGTTGCCGACTACGCCGGTGTCCCGGTAATAAATGCCGGTGACGGAGGTCATCAACACCCCACCCAGACCCTGTGCGACCTTTACACCCTTAAGAAGGAAAGAAAAACCATCAAGGGGCTGAAGATTGCTCTCTGGGGAGACCTGAAATACGGACGCACGGTACATTCCCTAATCTTCGCCCTGGCTAAGCTCGGAGCCAATATCCTCTTTTGCCCTACCCCGGGACTGGAGGTGCCGGAGCATGTCATCACAAAACTAATCACAGAATATGGTGGTGAGCTGGAAAGACATGAGGCTTCTACCCAGGCAGCCAAGGAAGGAATTCTTCCCCTAGATGCGATATACATAACACCCGGTAGTCCGCACCAGTTAGCCATGATGCCCAACATCAGCATTCAGGTTGAACTGAAGACGGGGGTGGATGCCCTCTACGTTACCCGACCGCAAAAGGAAAGATTCACCACGGCTGAAGAAGAACCGGAACTAAAGAGAAGATACCTCGTGGTGGACAAAAAATTGCTCAAGGAAAAGGGGTTTAAGAGAACCCTTATTATGCATCCCTTACCCCGTGTTGATGAGTTAGCCTGCGAGCTTGATGCCGACCCGCGGAGCATGTACTTTAAACAGGCGGCACTGGGGGTACCGGTCAGGATGGCACTTGTCGCCCTCTTATTAGGAGTTAAGGATATCCCGCCTCCCCAAGAAGATTCCCTGCCCAAAATAGACTATCCCGTCTACAAACGGGATTTTGGAGTCCGCTGTCCTAATCCAAGATGTGTCTCAGTACAGGAAACCGAAACCAAGTATCTAAAGCCCGAATTCAAGATAGTGAGCTTTAAACCACTGACACTGAGGTGCGTCTATTGCGAACATGGCTTCGAGCCCAGGTATGTTGCCAGTTCAGAATGGCACGAAGGAACAATAGCTGAGAAAAAATACCACAGCGCCCAAAGCCATTGGGCGAGAAATATCGAGCCGCAAAACCTGATTATCTTTGATTCCGAAAGAGAAGCTGAGGCTCATGGCTTTAAGCCCAGCCGCTACGCTGGAGAGCAGAAGTAGATAAATGATGAGCAAAATGATAAAGAGCCTGCTTATACAGGTAGGACACATAATTGACCCCAGCCAGGGGCTCGATGAAATCGGCAGTTTACTTATCACCGAGGGCAAAATCTTACGGCTCGGCCGAGAGGAAATAACCCAACCCCAGCCTGATTACGACGTCCTTAACGCTGAGGGACTAATAGTCTCGCCGGGCTTTATTGACCTGCACTGCCACCTAAGACAGCCGGGGTTTGAGGAGAAGGAAACCATCGCCACCGGCAGCCAGGCGGCAGCTCGAGGTGGCTTTACCACCATCTGCTGTATGCCCAACACCAACCCACCCCTGGACAGTCAAGCAACTATAGATTATGTAAAGTCAACCGCAGCTCAGGAGGGAGTGGTTCGTATCCTGCCTATCGGCTGTATCTCCCGGGGTAGAAAGGGAGAGCAGTTAGCCGAGATGAGAGAGCTAGCCTCAGCCGGGGTAATTGCCTTCAGCGACGATGGTAATCCGGTTTTGAATTCACATCTGATGCGTCAGGCGCTAGACTTCAGCCACGCCTCAGGGCTACCCATTATTGACCACTGCGAGGATACCACCCTTACTGAAGGCGGTCTGATGAACGAAGGGGCACTCTCCACCAAGTTAGGGCTTCCAGGGATACCAGCCGCCGCTGAGGAGATTATGGTTGCCCGTAACCTGGCTTTAGCCCAGCTAACCGGGGGACGGCTTCACATTGCTCATGTCTCCACGAAGGGCTCGGTTGAGCTTATCCGTCGGGCTAAAGAGAAAGGGATAAGGGTTACCGCTGAGGTTACACCCCACCACCTGACCCTGACTGAGGAGAAGGTCATCGGCTACGATGCCAACGCCAAGGTAAACCCACCCTTAAGAACCAGACGTGACATTCAAGCCTTAACCCAGGGGCTTAAAGACGGGGTGATTGACATTATCGCCACCGACCACGCACCGCATACCGAGGCTGATAAACACTGCGAATTTGCCCTCGCCCCCTGTGGCATCAGTGGCCTGGAGACCGCCCTGGGTAGCCTGATGAGCCTGGTGCACAGTGGCCAGATATCCTTAGCTACGCTTATCGCCAAGCTTACCGCTGAGCCGGCTAAAATTATCGTTAATAGATGCGGTCGGCTGGGTACCTTAGCTATCGGAACCCTGGCTGATATAACCATCTTTCACCCGGATATGGAGTGGGTAGTGGACACAGCCGCCTTCGCCTCAAAAGGCAAGAATACCCCTCTGGCTGGCTCAGTGCTAAAGGGCAAGGTAGTGGCAACCATAGCGCAGGGAAGGCTGGTATATCAGGATGATTCCATCAGGTTTAAAGAAAAAGTAACTTTAAGGGAATAGAGCTAATAAGATGACAAAAAAGGCAATGCTGGTTCTAGAAGATGGCTCGGTTTATGAAGGTTACACCTTCGGCACCGAGGCTGATGCCCATGGGGAGGTGGTGTTCAACACCAGCATGACCGGCTATCAGGAGATGCTGACCGACCCCTCCTATGCCGGGCAGATTGTGATGCCAACCTATCCCCTCATCGGTAACTACGGCATCAATAAAGAGGACTTTGAGTCCAGAAAAATCCAGGTAAGAGGCTTTGTGGTTAGAGAGGAGTGCCTTGAGCCCAACCACTATCTTAACGCCAGAACTCTTGATGACTTCCTGAAAGAATATCACATCCCGGGCATTTACGGCGTGGACACCCGGGCAATCACCCGCCAGCTCCGCTCCACCGGGGTAATGATGGGCATTATCACCAGCGATAAGACTTCCGAGCAGGCTCTTAAGGAGCTAAAGAAGTTAGCCGACTATGGCGCCACTGACTTTGCGCGGCAGGTTACCACCAAGGCTCCATATGAATGGGAGCCAGAGTTAACTGAAGAATCTTGGCAACCTTCGTATAAAATAGTCGTTCTGGACTGCGGCTTAAAATACACCATCCTGCGCATGATGTGCGGTCACGGCTGCCGGGTAATAGCCGTCCCCTGCACCATATCCGCCAGCGAGATACTGAAACTGGAACCGGATGGCATCTTGCTATCTCCGGGGCCGGGTAATCCTGAGGTGCTGGATTACATAGTGGACACGGTAAGAGAACTCGTCGGCAAGAAACCCATCATGGGTATCTGCATGGGTAATCAGCTAATTGCCCGCGCCTTTGGCGCCAAGACCTTCAAGCTGAAGTTCGGACACCGCGGGGCTAACCACCCCGTCCGTGACCTTTCTGACGGTCGCATCCATATCACCGCCCAGAACCACGGTTATGCCACCGACCCTGACACCTTAAAGGATGGCCTGGAGGTAAGCCATATAAACCTGAATGACGGCACGGTGGAGGGCTTACGCCACCGGGAGCTACCCATCTTCTCCATCCAGTATCACTCCGAAGCCTCCCCGGGCCCGCTGGACAGCGCCTACCTGTTTGAGAAGTTTCTGGAGATGGTGAGGGGGAAGAAATGATGATTTTTACGGGGGCTTTGCCCTTTTCTAGTGGTAACCCTATCCCCTGTGTCCCCTTCCCCTTGATAAGGGGAAGGGGAGGAATTAGTAAGAGAGGCTTCGCCTCTCTACAACTCACCTGTAAATGGGGCAGTAATGGGCATCATGAAAGGCACGAATAAAATATTAAGGGAGTCTGAGAGGGGCGTTAGCCCCTCTTCCCCAAAACCTCCCCCTCTCCTTTGAAA
>DAOWJG010000034.1 GCA_030640485.1 Dehalococcoidales bacterium
GCTCTTATCTACCATCCGGAGGTTTGATTTGGCGGAGGAAAAGACGCTATCCAGCCAGTTAATCTATCAGGGTCGAGCGGTGCGGCTGCGTGTTGACACCGTTAAGACACCTAGTGGCCGCGAGACGACCCGAGAAATTGTAGAGCATGACGATTGCGTGGCTATTATCGCAGTTGATGCTGATGATAAGGTGCTTCTGGTCAAACAGTTCCGCAAACCAGTGGAAAGGGAGCTACTGGAGATACCGGCGGGTGGTATTGACCCCGGTGAAAGCCCGGAGGACGCTGTTAGCCGTGAACTACGTGAGGAAACTGGCTACCTGCCCCGAAAACTGGAGAGCCTGGGTGGCTTCTACTCGGCACCGGGGTACGCCACGGAATACCTCTATCTCTATCTGGCTACCGAGCTTACGCCCAGCCGGTTATTTGCTGAGGATACCGAGGGTATTAGTGTAGTGCAGGTGTCACTTAGCCAGATTCCCGAGCTTATTGCCTCGGGTAGCATTTGTGATGCTAAGAGCATTGCCGGGTTACTTGCTTACCTAGAGTATCGAAAACGGGCTAGTGACTAATTAGCCGAGCTTACCGGAGAGTTTTTTCCCGCCGAGAAGATGCATATGGAGGTGGGGCACTAACTGGCCTCCCCACTCACCGCAGTTTATCACCAGGCGATACCCGGTCTCCGAAACACCTTCCTCTTTGGCTAGCTGGCCTGCCGCCGCTACCATATGTCCTATAAGAGAGGGCTCGGCTTCAGATAGCTGGGCTAGGGAAGGGACGTGTTTCCTGGGGATAATAATGAGGTGGGTTGGCGCTTGGGGATTAATATCGCGGAAGGCAATTACTTCTTCATCCTGATAGATAATTTCACTGGGCACTTCGCCGGCTACAATCTGACAGAAGATGCAATCCATACTTCTTCTTATGCTAGTCCCTTCTTCTATATTCTTTATCCTTGATTTTAATTAGGTGACCCTATCCCCTTTTTCCCCTTGGGAAGGGGAAGATTTATAAAGAGGGGCTTCGCCCCGCTCACACCCCATGATTATTATTCTACGACCAGCTTACCGGCCTTTACCTTGGCAATAAGCTCGTCCTCACGCCTTATATCCTCCAGGGTCTTTAGCTTTAGTTCCGGTGGTGGCGTCTCCAGGCCGTACTTCCACTTCAGGAAGCGTAGCCCGGTAATGGGATAGATAGCGGCAGTAAGCACATCGCCAATATCCTGAGTAAAGTCCTTTACCGTCTCCCGGGCTTTATCCAGTTCTGGCTCAATGACATCAGCGGCACGGCAGGTAATCGGGGTCTTGCCCCGTGGGTAGTGCTTAAGCACGATCTCCTGGATTTCAGGGTTAATGGGGGCGGGTGGTTTACCGTAGAGTCCGTAGACATAGTCCTGTACCTGGCGTGATACCAGCTTATATCTCCCGACGAGGACATTCTGGACGGCTTGAACCCCTACAATCTGGCTGGTAGGGGTAACCAAGGGTGGGTATCCCAGCTCTTTTCGAACTCGGGGTATTTCTTCATATACCTCATCGATCCGGTGTAAGGCTCCAGATTCTTTTAGCTGGGATACCAGGTTGGAGATCATGCCACCGGGAACCTGGTGCATAAGGACGCCGGTATCAATGACTGCGGTTCGGGTGGTATTTAGAAAGTCTCGGTACTTGGGGGCTACGGACTCAATATACTGGCCCAGCTTGAATAAATGGGATAGATTCAGCCCCGTATCTCGTGGGGTTCCCTGTAGAGCGACGACAATGGGTTCCACAGCTGGGTGGGAGGTGCGCAGGGCAAATGGAGCCAGGGCAGTGTCAATAATGTCTATCCCGGCTTCAATAGCCTTGAGACAGCTCATTGAGGCCATGCCGCTCGTGTAGTGGGTGTGTAGGTGCACCGGTATCTTCAGTAATTGCTTGAGGGATTTAATCAGCGTATAGGCATCATCGGGGGCGATAAGCCCGGCCATATCCTTGATACACAGGCTGTCAGCCCCCATATCCTGAAGGATGCGTGCCTTGTTGACATAATAATCAAGGTTGTAGACCGGTCCTCCCATTTTGCGCTCGGTGAGGGAGTAGCATATGGAAAGCTGAGCGTGCTTGCCGCATTCCTTGATTGCCTTGAGACTGGTTTCAAAGTTGCGCTCATCATTCAGGGCGTCAAACACCCGGAAGATGTCAATCCCGACTTCGGCAGCGTGATAAAC
>DAOWJG010000046.1 GCA_030640485.1 Dehalococcoidales bacterium
ATGAGGATACCAGTTGGCAAAGATATGTATGACCAGATGTAGTAGATAGCATTTACAGAAATAAGTCCTAATATTCACTGGAGACAAAATTCTTTATCTCGGCATAGCTAAATACCGGACCATCACGGCACACATAGATGTTGCCGATATTGCACCGCCCGCACTTACCGATGCCGCACTTCATCCTTTTTTCCAGCGTGGTTAGCATCTGCTCCAGCGTAAAGCCCAGTCTCTCCAGCGCCGGGAAGGTAAATCGTATCATAACCGGAGGGCCACAAACGATAGCCACCGAATTATCCGCTGACGGCGCTACTTCCCCCAGCACAACAGGAACCAGACCCTCTCTACCCGTCCACACCTCATCACCCTTATCCACGGTAGTCACCATATTTATGGTCTTGTCCTTCTCCCACGCCTCAAGGTCGTACCGGAAACACAGGTCAGCCGGACTGCGCGCCCCATAGATAATATCTATATCGCCATATTTATCCCGGTTGTCGATAACGTTCCAGATTAGAGACCGAAGCGGCGCCAGCCCAATGCCACCCCCCACAAAAACGAGGTTCTTACCCTCTAGGAAATCAAGGGGGA
This sequence comes from Dehalococcoidales bacterium, assembly GCA_030640485.1. Lineage (GTDB taxonomy): Bacteria > Chloroflexota > Dehalococcoidia > Dehalococcoidales > UBA5760 > UBA5760. Next base: position 592 of record DAOWJG010000046.1, read on the forward strand.
AAGAGTTACCGTAGGACCCCCGGAAACCTATTTCGGCACCCACACCAAGGCGGTGTAGCGCCCGGGTCAACCTTCCCACCTGGCGGATACTACACTCTAACTGGTCTCTCCGGGTGGGACTTGAGGAAATACAGAAGGGCGCTTCACCGATACCCAGGACAGAAAGGAGACAAAACTGGCCCGACTGGAAGGTGAATTCCTCTCTGAGCCTCTCGTCCTTGAAACTAAAGTGAAAGGTCTTCGTATCAAAGGTTTCGTCAACTATCTTCTCTATTACCGCCAGGTGCGGGAGGTAGACATTCCCTTCCCGTAGAAACCTCGGTCGGTGACTAATATCGCTAACGGCCATTTATTACTTCTCCAGTTTAACTCGTTCTTCAGCCGGGAGATTAGCCAGCACCTGAGTAATATCCCAGTTTACCGGACACAGGCGGATACAGCGGCCGCAACCGGTACAGGCAATAACATCGAAGCTCATAGGATAGAACTCATATTTATGGCATACCTTTTGCCGTAGCCGCCGCCACTTTTCCTCCCGGGGGTTTTCCACCGGCATCTGGGTATAGATGGGGAAAGCACAGCTATCCCAACTCCGGAATCTCTCTCCCTGATTATTTATCAGCTCATCACTGATATCAAAGCAATAGCAGGTGGGACAGAGAAAGGTACAGATACCACAGCTTATACACTTGGCAGCTACCCTCTCCCAGTAGTCTTTATCTTCAAAGCCGGCAAGCAGCCTCTCCGTGACAGCCTCGGTATTTATCTTTCTGATTACCCTGCCGCCGGCTAGCTCTTTTGCCTCTTTAGCCCTAGCTTCATCAGCCTTGGTCGCCGCTCTAGCCAGGCTGGTCCTAGCTATTAGCTCTCTACCCTTATCTGTAATCGCCTCCACCAGAAACTCACCGCCAATATCGGTAAGCATCAGGTCAACACTGGCCGCATCGGTAGGGCTACCGCCCAGTGAAGTGCAGAAGCAACTGTCATAAGGGCTGGTACACCCCAGCCCAACCAGCACTCCGTTCTTTCGTCTAGTAAGGTAATAAGGGTCTTCATAGGTATCCTTGAAGGTCATATCCAGTATAGACAGAGCCCTGGCATCACAGGGCCGGATACCAAAGATGAGGCACCCTTTTTCGGCTGGTGGCGGCAGCTCTACCTGATAGCCATCCCCGCCCTTCTGGAAGCGGAACATCGACTCCATCGGGGGGAAGAAAATGGCCTTGGGTGGCACCACGGTATTCCGATACCAAGCGAGGAAACTGGCCTCCTTACCATCCCACCTAGCCCACTTTGCCACTCCTTCATCTTGCGAGGGCACGAAGACAGTAAATTCCTGGCTCCACTCGCTGAGGAGTTTAGCAATCTCAGTTTTCTTGATTTTAGCACTGGCCATCTTTTTTACCTGATGAAATTCTCGGTGTCGGTAGCTTCGTAGTAAGCCATTAGTGGCGGTGCCTCTTTATCCATCCCCGCCTTATAGTGGAAGAGCCCATCTACGATGTCATACATCTCCCGGGCTAGACTTCGAAGCGGAATATTCACCGGGCAGGTACGCTCACACTCACCACAGTCAGTGCATCTACCCGCTACATGAATATTTCTCGTTACCTGGAACATGAGGTTATCCTGCCACCGTGGTATCGGTAGTACCCATGGCGGCTCAGTCTCCTCAGCGAAGCACCGCTCACAAAAGCAGGCCGGACATATATTTCGGCAGGCATAGCACCGGATACAGCGGTCAAACTCGTTTTGCCAGAACTCCCACCTCCGCTCCAGACTCATACCCTTTAAGCAGTTTACCTTTTCCTGACTGGCGGCTTTTTCCTCATCACCAGCGGGGGAAGTCGCCTCTCCCAGCAGGATGTCATACTCCTGAGGCGTAGGTAGCTCACAGGCAAGGCAATTGTCAAACAGGACTTCTGGGGCAGGGAATTCTGTTTCCTGCCCACTAACCGTTATCACGACTCTATCCCCATCCCGGGTAATCTTATCTATCTCATCCCGGTCCTTCCCCGCTAATTTCTCCACCTTACGCAGATCAATAACTCCCGAGCAGGGGACACCTAGAATGACTATGTCCTCTCTGGCTACTTTATTATCCTGCAGCAGGCTAACAAGGGAGCGGCTGTCACACCCCTTGGCGACAATACCAACGCGCCCCTTGACCCCGGTTAGATACACACTGAGGTTATTCACGATAAAGGGGTTAATTACCAGACGGCTGGTATCATCTTTATCACTGGTTATTAGCGGGGTAGTAGTGAACTTTAGACTGCCGCCTTCAAAGCCGATAATATGGTCAACCTTACCCTGCTCCAGTAAAGTTTTAGCCTCACGGCGCAGTGTCTGTTCCATTTCCTTGTCTTTCATCGCTAAATACTCTGTTGGGTCCGAGCTCCTTTATCTCTTGTGTCATTTCAGTAACTGCCTCAGCAAATTTTCCGCCTTCAGAAGCCGAAACCCAGCTCGCCTGAACCCGCTGTGGGTTAATGCCCATATACTCAAGGAATTTCTTGGTTATCGCCATCCGTCGGCGGGTAAAGTAGTTTCCCGTTTGATAGTGACAATCACCAGGATGACAGCCAGAAACGAGCACACCATCAAAACCAAGACGCAGTGCCTTGAGAATAAAGAGGGGGTCGACTCTCCCCGAACACGGGACTCGGATGATTCTTATGTTGGCCGGGTATTTCTTACGGCTGGTGCCGGCTAAATCAGCACCAGCATAGCTACACCACTTGCACAGAAAACCCAGCAGCTGAGGTTCCCACTCTGAGCCTTGTCGCATATAACCTCGGTAGAAATGAGTAAGTAGCAATTAAAAGCCGCGACTTTATTATAGCCGATAGAACACATTAACATCAAACTGAGAATAAACCCCTAGCTTGGGTTGGCTAGTGAGAGATAGAAAGCGGCCAGCCACTTGGTAACCGTCCCTAAACCGCCCCCTTTACTCCACAGTTACGCTCTTGGCCAGGTTCCTCGGGGTATCTATGGAACAACCCCTCTCTCGAGCCGTATAGTAGGCAAGCAGTTGGAGAGCCACCGTATTAACCACCGGGGAAAACATGGTGTCAACCTCAGGCACTGCGATGACGAAGTCAGCAAGTTCTTTTATGGCTTCATCTCCCTCCTCCGCCAACGCTATCACCGGTGCCCCCCTGGCTTTAGCCTCCTTAATACTGGACAGCATCGCCCTGACTTACTTCACCCACTTTCACACAATCACTTTTTTCCTGACTTCCCTCGCCTATTTGTCATGCAATCTTTAATTGCTCTAACGGCACTACCATAAAGCTCATGCGCCCGCGCCTGGCTCTTTGCCTCAGCCGTTATCCTTATCTTGGGTTCAGTACCTGATGCCCGGACAAGCAGCCACCCATCGCCAAAATCTAGCTTAATCCCGTCAACAGTGCTCACCGATAACGGCTTCATAGCCATAAACCTTGGCTCCAGCTCACTCGTCGCTACCTCCTCACTACTGACACTGCCACGTAGCATCGGGTAGGAGGATATCTCATCAATCAATGGCGACAATTCTTGCCGACTCGCTATAGCTACCAGTCGAGCCGCCGCATAAATACCATCGGGACACAGAGACAGGTTAGGAAAGACCCAGTTGCCCGAGGGCTCCCCACCAAAATCCCCACCCCCTTTTAGCTCCTGGGACACATGAGTATCACCCACCCGGGTTCGGGTAACCTTGAAACCCATTTCATCAATCATCATCGAAGCATCTACGGTAGTAACGATTTCTTTAGCCCCTAACTCCCGGGCTAAAAGGATAATCAGCTTATCCCCGGAAATAAACCGACCCCGCTCATCTACCGCCATCATTCGGTCGGCATCCCCGTCATGGGCAATTCCTAAATCAGCTCCAGATTCCCTGGTAGCCAGTATCAGATTCTCCAGATTAGCCTCGGTAGGCTCAGCGTTACGAGGGAAGAAACCGGTAGGATAACAATTCATGGTTACCACATCACAGCCCAGTCTGGTTAACAGGTAGGGGGTAATATGATAAGCTGCCCCACAACCGCTATCCACCACCACCTTAAGCTTAAGACTACCGGGGAAATCCCCGAGTATACGTTCCACATGCTCCCCAGTGGTACCATTAAGAACATTACTATTCTTCATTTCACTCCAAGGGGCAGCCGCAGCTAAGTCACCCAGCACTAACTCTTCTACCTCTCCACGCTGAGCGGAGTCAAAGGCAGAGCCGTCTGGATTTAGGAGCTTAATACCATTATATTGAGGGGGATTATGCGAGGCGGTAATCATTACCCCGGCCTGGAACTTCCTGGCAGCGAAGGCCAGCGTTGGGGTAGGTAAAATCCCGCCGTCACAGCAGCTGGTACCACTAGCCAGCACCCCAGAGATAAGGGCATGCTTTCAGGCACTTGAGGAAGTTCTAGTATCGCTGCCGATGACTACACTGTCATAAATCTCCCCCACGGCTAATCCAACCTTTAAGGCCAGCTGGATTAGTTCCTTATCAACGACTCTTCTTATCCCGGACGTGCCCAATAAACACATTGCGCCATAAGTTTACCATATTAGTGCCAAATGTCAACCACCTGGGTTCCGAAGAGCCAAGAATAAAC
>DAOWJG010000102.1 GCA_030640485.1 Dehalococcoidales bacterium
AGACGACCAGGTCTATCTTGTTCTTAAGTAATTTACCCAGGGCAAGGATAACGCTATCGGTCGGTGTGCCCTCTACCGAGTGGGTCTCTATTTCGGGCACTAAGGGTCTTACTTTTTGTACCCGGAGTGGCTGGCGCAGGGTAACCGCGGTGCCTGAGCCACTCTGCTCCCTATCGGGAGCGACGACGACTACTCGGGCAATCTGCTTTAGCTCTCTAGCCAGTCTCCACAGCCCGGGGGCAAATATACCGTCATCATTGGTTATTAGTATTTCCATGCACTATTGCCCATATGTCAGTATTCTCATCTGGGGTCTTTATGGAATGTCTTCGTGGTGTAAAGTTTAGCACGGCTAGGATAGCTACGGCAAACGGACGGTTCAAGGCTAATTGCTTTTTTGGCTATCGTTTCTCTACTTTGAGGATGTCAGGCTGGTAGTTTGAGAAGCTGAGTTGATTTTTATTCGCTTTCTTAGTATTCTTGAGTTAGATTACAATTAAATAAGGGAATTGGGGGGGTGCCCAAGCGTAAGTGAGGGCTTAAATGGAAGGCAAGTCCGGTGAGAATCCGGCGCAGTCCCGCCTACTGTAACTGAAGGGTGACACCGTCAGGAGTCAGAACGCCAGCCCCGGTTGTGTGAAACCTCCGCGGAGATGGGGGAGTGTGAGGTAGTTTTTATAGGTCCCCTTGTTCTGCAGACGAGGGGACTTTTGTATTCTTGGTGATGGGCACAGGGCGTAGCTAAAAATTGACGATTTAAGGAATTAACCCTTACTAGGAAGGCGTGTTTATTACTGTGGATGAGAACTACCGGAATAAATATTTTGATTACTGGATTGGGGATTAGGAGAGGATGCCTATCAAACTGAGACGGCGCCGGCGGCTGGTTTTGATTCTGTCATTACTGGGGGTGGGCTTGGTGGCGGCACTAGTTGTGGCTAATGCCTTTGGCGCCGTGAACATCCACTTACCCGATATATTAAAGATGATGCTTAATAAGCTGGCGGTCTTTGATTTCCCCGCTACCTGGCGGGCGGTGGATGAGACAATTATCTTCCAATGCAGGCTGCCCCGGGTGATTGGTGGTGCCCTGGTTGGGGCGGCCCTGGCTACGGCGGGTGTGCTTTTTCAGGGGTTACTGCGTAATCCTATGGCTGATCCCTACATTATTGGCACCTCAGCGGGGGCGGCTTTAGGCGCTACCATAGCTATGATGATGCCGGTAAGTCTGGTTTTCCTTGGTTTTGGACTGGTGCCGGTGAGTGCTTTCTGCGGTGCTCTGGTTACCGTGATTCTAGTCTATAATCTGGCACGGGTAGGTGGTAAGACACCTATCATAAGCATGCTTTTAGCCGGATTCGTAGTAAGTGCTTTCCTAGCGGCGATTATGGCCTTTCTGATGTCAATAAGTGGTCGGCTAAACCTGAGCCTGCAATCAGTCTATTCATTTCTGATGGGTCACATTTCAGTAACTAGCTGGGGGCAGCTGGTGATTATTGCCCCGCTGGTTATCGGGGGTATCATCGGCGCCCGCTTTTTTGCGTTGCGTTTAAACGCCTTTTCTCTGGGTGAAGAGGGGGCGGCTTATCTTGGTATTGACGTGGAGAAGGATAAACTTCGCATCCTAGTGCTGGGTTCTTTACTCACGGCGGCGGCCGTTTCTATTAGTGGGCTGGTTGGTTTTGTTGGGCTGGTAGTGCCCCATGCGGTGCGTCTCAGTTTGGGGCCAGACCATCGGTTTCTGCTGCCGGCTTCAGCATTAGCTGGGGCTGGCTTTCTCGTTATTGCTGACCTTTTAGCCCGCATTGTCATGGCTCCGGCGGAGATTCCGGTAGGTGTTGTTACGGCTATTATTGGCGCACCATTTTTTATTTACCTCTTGAGACGTAGCCGAAGGGAGTATGCTTTCTAATGGTTAGCTTGGAGGTTCGGCAGGTTCACTTTTCCTATTTTAATGGGTTTGCTTTACATAACATTAACCTTTTGGTGGCCGCCGGTGAGATGGTGGGCTTGATTGGGCCTAATGGCTCCGGTAAGACTACCCTGATTAAGCTGGCCAGTGGCATCCTGAAACCCAAGCAGGGCGAGGTGAAACTAGATGGCTCAAGTTTAAGCGAGTTGAGCCGCAAGTCTATTGCCCAGAGCGTGGCGGTGGTGCCTCAGCAGTTTCATATTCCCTTTGCCTTTACCGCGGCTGAGGTAGTAATGCTGGGACGAACTCCCTTCCTTAGAGCCTTGGCTGCGGAGAGTAGGGTGGATAGAGATATTGTGACCAGTGCCTTAGAGTCGGTTGGTATCGCTGAGCTTGGGAGGCGCCTTTTTGGTGAGCTGAGCGGTGGGGAGCAACAGAAGGTCATCCTGGCGATGGCGCTGGCTCAACAGCCCAAACTACTGCTTCTTGATGAGCCAACCACGCATCTGGATATTGCTCATCAGGTGGAAATCCTGGAGCTGGTGAGAAGCCTTAATGTTCAAGGGGGGCTTACGGTTATGGCGGCGATGCATGACCTTAACCTGGCGGCTCTTTACTTTGACCGTCTGGTTCTGTTTAAGGAGGGTAGGGTTGCCGCCGATGGGTCTCCGGGTCAGGTTTTAACTGAGGCTCGGATAGAGGAGGTCTTCTCGGCCTCGGTGAGGGTGGAGCCACATCCAGAAACCGGTACTCCTCACATAGTCGTTATGCCTAAAGAACACATTGATAAGCAGTAGTAGTTGAGTGACGGAAGGGCGTTTTCACCTCGATAAAAGTAATTCTTCTTCACTCCTATCTCGACTGGACAGGATTAGATGAGACCGACTATAATCTCACATAGTTATGGATTCTCAGCCTAAACCGCAGGTTCCTTGTCTTTTTCCGAGTAATAGTAATTGTTGGGAAGTAAAGTATAGAAAAGAGGTGGTAAAATGAATGATTTAGGAACGCTCTGTAGAGATATCCCTGACTTTCCCAAGGAGGGGGTGGTGTTTAAGGATATTACCCCTATGCTCAAGGAAGGTGAGAGATTCAGGGAGATTGTTGACCGAATTAGCGATAGATACCTTGATAAGGGAATTGATGTTGTCGTTAGCATTGAGGCGAGAGGGTTTATTATTGGCTCGGCCGTAGCCTTTAAGTTGGGAGCTGGCGTTGTTCCGGTCAGAAAGAAGGGGAAACTTCGCTGGCGTTGCTATCAGGCTACCTATGATCTTGAGTACGGGACAGACACCTTGGAGATCCATCAAGATGCGATAAAGCCGGGAGAGAAAGTCTTGATTGTTGATGACCTGCTGGCTACCGGCGGTACTGTAGGGGCAGTCATCAATTTGGTAAAGAGACTTAAAGGGCAGATTGTAGAGATTGCTTCCCTGATAGAGCTGACATCGCTAAAGGGAAGGG
>DAOWJG010000087.1 GCA_030640485.1 Dehalococcoidales bacterium
CACATTCAAATACCAATGCCTAGCCTAATTCAGGCCTTCCTGCACTGACCCAGACCAACTGCCGTCTAAGCAGCGGGTCGTGGGTTCGAATCCCTCCAGGGACGCCACAGTTCCGAAGTAAACTCCCTATCTGGTTATCGTAAGCACACTGCCTGGCTCCCTTGAATGCAACACGGCTAGACGATACACTATTATCTATTAGAATAACAATTCAGGTAATCACCTGGCCACTGTTTAAATCAAAGAAGGCATCATCTTAAAACATGGGAAAGCAGAAAGGAGAAGCATTGGTAAGAATCGGTGTAATCTCAGATACTCATGTAAAGACGCTTTGTGAAATCCCGGCTCTAATTCTGACGGCTCTAGCTGGGGTAGACCTTATTGTCCATGCTGGGGATTTCACCGAAAGGGCAGTGCTCGAGGGACTCAGGACACTAGGCACGGTAAAAGCCGTCTACGGCAACATGGACTCAGGCGAGCTTAAAGGAATATTACCCCAGAAGGCGTTATTTATTGTTAACGGCAAAAAAGTCGGGCTCACGCATGGTTCAGGAGGACCCTGGGGAATGACCGGCAGAATAAGAAAAATGTTTACGAATGCGGATATTATCATCTATGGCCATTCACACAAGGCCAAAAATCAGTTCATTCGGGGAAGCCTTCTCTTCAATCCGGGACGAGCCAGGGACTCCTTCGGGCTACTGGAAATTAGCGCTGAAATAAAGGCTGAGATAATACAAGTCTAGAATACTAAGATTAAAACACCCCTCGGATATTATGCAAAGTGCCCCACAAAGAGCGCCTTAGAATTCTGAATAACGATACTTAGCGGCCTTTTGCTTCGTATGAGCTAAAAATAAAGTTCAGGTCATTTTGCAGAGCGTTAATCCTTTCCCGGGAGAAAAGCTCTTCATCGATGTCAAATATTACTCTAGTTTCACCTTTGGCTGAGCCTACAATATGCATTCTTAGACACTCTTTGGCAGACCTGCCTGACTTGCCTTGCATCCTAAACGTTAGCGTACCACGAGAGATAAATGACGACGTGTCGCCCGGCAAAGCGTAGGTTTCCAGCTTCTCCGCTTCAATAACTGTCCCCTGCTTCAGCGTAAAGTCTTTTATTTCATCATAAAGTAACTCCGGTTTTAGATTCTGGTAGGTTTTCCTAATCTGCATCCTTGGTTCCTCCTCTAATCATCTCCTTTATAATAATACCTAGCGATGCACTTTGTCACCTCATAAAAAGACCACCGAACTTAGGTCATCAGTAATGAAGGCTAATTTGCTCCAGTACCAAAGGGTATGCTATACTACTTAACAGTTAGAAAGGGGGTTAAGCTTGGTAGATACAGTTACTATTAAGCAGCTTTTGGAAGCTGGGGCCCACTTCGGGCACCAGACAAGTCGTTGGCACCCCCGCATGAAGAGATACATCTTTACCAAGCGCAATGGCATTCATATCATTGACCTCGAGCAAACGGTCACCATGTTGGATAAGGCATGCAACTTTATTACGCAGGTAGCAGCCGAGGGTGGCAGTATCCTTTTTGTGGGCACCAAAAAGCAGTCTCAGGAGACTATAGAAGAAGAGGCTAACCGATGTAATATGTATTATGTCAACCAACGCTGGCTGGGAGGAGTGCTGACCAACTTTGCCACTATCCAAAAACGTATTGACTATCTGGTTCGCCTAGAAGACCAGCAATCCAGGGGTGAGTTCAGTCGCCTACCCAAAAACGAGGCCATGAAACTGGAGAAGGAAATTACACGCCTCAATCGTCTGATAGGTGGTTTCAAAGAGATGACCAGCCTACCAACCGCCCTGTTCATCGTTGATATCACCAAGGAAAGGTCGGCTCTAGCTGAAGCCAAACGTGTCGGCATACCAGTTGTCGCTATAGCCGATACCAACTGTGACCCCACTGGTATCGACTACCCGATTCCAACCAATGATGATGCCATTAAATCCATCAAGCTGATATGTGGCAAGATTGCCGATGCCGTTATCGAGGGCAAAACAGGAGATGCCCTCACTTCGACAGTGGAAGGACAGGAAGAGGTCGTGGAGGAACTTCAGATTGAAGAAAGCACCGAGCCGGTTATTTTTACTCCTGACGATGCATAGAGGAAAGAAGGAAAGTTGAAAATTCCCGCCGCCAGAGTAAAGGAGCTGAGAAACCAATCAGGAGCCGGGGTTATGGCCTGCCGCAATGCCCTCCTTGAGGCGAAGGGGGATACCGAAAAGGCACTCCAGATTCTGAAGGAAAAGGGTATCCTGAAGGCATTAGAGAAGACAGAACGTTCTACCAGACAGGGGCTGGTTGAAGCCTATATTCATACCGGGGGGCGCATCGGTGCCATGGTTGAGGTTAACTGTGAAACCGACTTTGTGGCCCGCACTGATGAATTCAAGGAACTAGCTCATAATCTAGCCATGCAGGTAGCCGCCATACCACCTCAATTCATCTCAAATGACGAGGTCTCTGAAGAGAAGACTGACATAGAACTTCAGGCCGCCTGCCTACTTCTCCAGCCTTACATCAAAGACCCCACCAAGACCGTTCAAGATGTTATTATGGAGACTATCACCAGGGTAGGCGAGAATATCAGGATAACCAGATTTGTCAGATTCGCACTGGCTAAATAGGTACTAACAAGATGACCTCTACCAAGTATAAGCGAGTTCTCCTCAAACTTAGCGGCGAGTCCTTCAGTGGTAAAGCTGACTATGGTATTGATGCTAATAGCGTCATCTCTATCGCCAAGCAGATTAAACAGGTAATAGAGATGGGGGTAGATATAGCTATTGTTGTTGGTGGGGGTAACATCTGGAGAGGGGCGGCCGCAGCGCAAAAAGGAATGGATAGGGTTACGGCTGACTACGCCGGAATGCTAGCTACAGTGATAAACGCCCTAGTCCTCCAGGATGCGCTGGAAGAAGCCGGAGTAATTACTAGAACCCAGACAGCTATTGGTATTCAGCAGGTAGCCGAGCCCTACATTAGACGCCGCGCTATTCGCCACTTAGAGAAAGGTAGAACCGTTATCTTCGCTGGCGGTACCGGTAATCCGTATATGACAACTGATACGGCGGCGGCGCTACGTGCCATAGAGATTGAGGCCGAGGTACTACTCATGACCAAGAATAATGTCGATGGCGTCTACAGTGCTGACCCCCATAAAGACCCCAACGCCAAGAAGCTGGATAAACTTACCCACCTTGAAGCCTTAAATATGCGTCTCAACGTAATGGACGCTACCGCCCTCTCTCTCTGCCTGGACAACAAGCTACCGATAGTTGTCTTTGACCTCCAGGCTCCCCGAAGTATTGAGCGCGCCGTAACCGGCGAACCTATTGGTACCCTGATATCCAGCGGGGTAGGAAGATGATTGGTAACCTTTTACACAATATCGAAGAGAAGATGCGAACCGCCGTTGAGGTTTTGAAGAAGGAACTAGCCACCCTTCGCACCGGACACGCTACCCCAGCCCTCGTGGAGCACATTAAGGTGGAATATGCCGGCGTCCCGACGCCACTTAATCAAATCGCCGGTGTTTCAGCTCCGGGAGCTAGTCTGCTTGTTATCCAGCCCTGGGACAAAGGTAGCCTGCACAATATTGAGAAGGCCATCCTGAAGTCTGATCTGGGACTGAATCCCACAAGTGACGGAAGTATACTTCGCATAAATATTCCACCTCTTAGTGAAGAGCGACGACAGGAACTGGTTAAGGTAGTGCACAATAGAGTGGAGAAGGAAAAGGTGGTCATACGCAATCTAAGGCGCGAAGCTATGGATGAACTACGAAGGTCAGAGAAAGATAAGGCTATATCACAGGATGAGCTTAAGCGTGCCTTAGACCAGTTACAAAAGATAACTGATGTTTTCACCGCCGATGTTGAGCAAGTAGGGCAGGATAAGGAAGCCGAACTCAGGAAAGTCTAGCCTAAAGGGACGTTCACTGACTATCGACTTGTAATATGGAAGCTACGGCATCAACTACAGAAGAAAAGACCCGCTTGCCCAACCATATAGCGATTATTATGGACGGCAACGGTAGGTGGGCAGAATGTCATGGATTACCCAGGTTTCAGGGGCATCTGGCTGGGCTAGAAAGGGCCCGCTCGCTAATTAGATACCTCAATAATAAATATCATATAAAGTATCTAACCCTCTATGGCTTCTCCACCGAAAACTGGAGCCGTCCCCGCGACGAGGTCAGCGGTATATTAGGTATCTTTGCCGAGATAATAGACCAAGAAGCCTTAGCATTCCATAAACAGGGGATTAGACTATGTCATCTCGGTCGTCTGGAAGAACTACCACCGGGCCTCCGGAAGTCCATCAAGAGGTCTATGGAGTTAACCAAGAACAACACCGGGATGACCTTTGGCTTAGCCTTCAACTATGGTGGACGCATTGAGATTCTGGAGGCGGTGCGCCGCATCGTGGCTGAAAATATCCCCCCTCAGAATATAGACGAAAATCTGTTTAATAATTACCTCTATACCGCTGGCATACCTGATGTTGACCTACTCATTCGCACCGGCGGTGAATTCCGTATCAGTAATTTCCTGCTCTGGCAATCAGCTTATAGCGAATACTACTTCACCGACGTTTTCTGGCCCGACTTTAACGAAAAAGAGATCGATAAAGCGCTACTTTCTTATCGCCAGCGGCAAAGGCGCTTCGGTGGGCTATAACAAAGAGGCTATTTAGTAACCTAATCCCGGTAAACATCCGCCAAAAACCTCTTTCTCCCAAAGAATCTGCTTCCGGTTCAAACCCCCTTATAAAGGGAAAGGTAGTTTCTTTAACAGATGGTTCTCTCTAGAACTCACTTGATTTATACTCCGCAATAGGAGTTTAATAGATAATCATATGCTTAAGCAAAGAGTTCTAACCTCCCTCTGGTTTGTCCCTCTTCTGGTAATTGTCGCCTGGTTTGGTGGTGAGCCGGGGTTTACGGCATTAATGGTTACCTTCGGCATTCTGGCTGCCCTTGAATTCTACCGGATGGTGGCTGGTGCCAAAACACCGCCCCTCACCTACTTCGGTGTAATCTGGACGGCCTTTTTCATCTTAAGCCCTAATTCAGAACTACAAGCGCTCCTTGAAGCTCACTTTAATCCTGATTTACTCACGCCACTGGTGCTAACCTCAGCCGTGGTACTATCTCTCATCGGCCTCCTGGTACGCCGGCAAAAAGAAGGGGCTTTTGCCAGCTGGGTGTGGACGATAGCTGGTATCCTCTACATAGGCTGGCTTTTAAGCCACCTAGTCGCTCTCAGAGGCCTGGATGATGGCCGAAACTGGGTATTCTTTGTTCTGTTTGTTACCTGGGTTTCCGACACCACCGCCTTCTTCATCGGTCGGAAATTTGGCCAACGCAAACTGGCCTCCAATATCAGCCCCGGTAAAACTTGGGAAGGGACTATCGGCGGGATATGTGGTGCCATTCTAATGAGCATACTATTTTTCACCCCCACCCCATTTCAACTACCTCTCGCCTACTGGCAGGCAATACTCTTGAGCGTACTTACTAGCATTCTGGGGCAGGTGGGTGACCTAATAGAATCCCTGCTCAAACGCAATATGGGGGTGAAAGACTCCGGTAAGCTGATGCCCGGTCACGGCGGCATCCTTGACCGAATTGATAGCCTCATATTTGCCGGTATCGTGGTATACTATTATGCGATATGGGTAGCATAATTAAGCAACTAGCTGTCCTCGGCTCTACTGGCTCCATAGGCCAGCAAACACTTGAGGTAGTTCGTGCCTTTCCTCACCGATTCCGGATAATTGGGTTGGCCGCCAGTAAGAACCTTGATTTACTAGCTAAGCAGGTAAACGAATTTAAACCGAGATTTGTTTACTCTCAGGATAGAGAGGCACTCAGCCACCTAAATATAGAGTGCGATTTCCTGCCCCTAGAGGAGATGGCGAGTTATCCTCAGGTAGACACCGTGGTAATTGCTGTCTCAGGAAGATCAGGGTTACTGCCAACCGTAGCCGCCGTAAAAGCCGGCAAGAATGTGGCTCTAGCCAATAAAGAATCACTGGTGATGGCCGGTGAGATTATCATCAACGAAGCCAAGCTGAATAAAGCTCAGATTCTACCGGTTGACAGCGAGCACAGCGCGATATGGCAGTGTCTTAAGGGCGAAAATCAAAAGGCTGCCCAGCTTATTCTGACGGCATCAGGAGGGCCCTTTCGCCACTTCTCACCAGCCCAGCTAAGTGAGGTTACTGTTGAGCAAGCACTGGAGCACCCCTCGTGGCAGATGGGACGAAAGGTCACCATTGACTCGGCAACTCTGATGAACAAAGGGCTTGAGGTCATTGAAGCCCACTGGCTATTTGACATGCCCTCTGATAACATCAGGGTTCTAATCCATGCCCAGAGCATTATCCACTCCCTAGTGGAATTCATAGACGGCTCAGTTAAAGCCCAATTAAGTTACCCTGATATGCGCCTCCCTATTCAATATGCCCTGTCTTACCCCGAACGCCTGCCCAACCCCGAACTGCCGCGGCTTAACTGGGACAGCTTGAGTCGTCTAACCTTTGAGCAACCTGACTTCAGCAGATTTCCCTGCCTAAATTTAGCCATTGAGGCCGGCAGGAAGGGAGGAACCTACCCGGCAGTGCTCTGCGCTGCCGATGAGGTAGCGGTAGAACTATTCCTCTCTCAGCGTATTAAATTCACCGACATTGCCTATCTTGTCAAGCAAACACTAGAGCAACATCAACCGGTAGCCCACCCTACCCTAGAGGAAATCTTGGCGGCTGATGCTTGGGCAAGGGAAAAGGTCACTCAACTTACCACTGAGGGTAATCCATGCTAACCACCGTAGTAATTTTCATTGGTGTCATAGTTGGGCTTATCCTGGCCCACGAGTTTGGACACTTTATTACCGCTAAAGCCTTCAGGGTAAAGGTTACCGAATTTGGGGTCGGGTTTCCCCCGCGGATATTGGGGAGAAAGTGGGGAGAAACACTATATTCACTAAACGCCATACCCTTAGGCGGATTTACCAAAATGGCCGGTGAGGACGACCCTAGCGCGCCGCGAAGCTTAGCCGGTAAACCCCCCGGTATCCGACTCTTGGTTCTCAGCGCCGGCTCGCTGATGAATTTTCTCGCTCCCCTGGCCCTCCTCACCATTGCCTTTATGATACCCCATAATATAGTCGTGGGGGAGGTTTTAGTAACCGAGGTCGCCCCAAATTCACCAGCTGCCATGGCCGGTATTGAAGATGGGAATACGATACTCAGCATAAACGATAAACCGGTGAGCAATATTGGCGACCTGCAGCGCTATATTCAGCTCAACCTAGGTAAGGGGACCGAGATAACCGTTGAGCATAGTGACTCCACCATCGAGAGTGTCAGCCTAGTACCAAGATGGCGACCCCCCGAGGGTCAGGGAGCCATTGGTGTTACCGTTAAAACTATAGATGCCATCATCGTTCGCCATAGCGAACCCGTCTGGAGGGCAGTGCCCTTAGCCATATCGGCATATGCAGAAAACTTCGTTCTTTTCAAGAACGGAATACTAAGTATGCTTATCGGTTCAACACCCCTCCAAGTTGTCGGGCCAGTGGGTATTGCTCAAATCACGGGAGAGGTAGCTAAAGCCGGGTTAAGCCCGCTACTGGAGTTCGTTGCCTTTCTCAGCATCAACCTGGGCTTAATAAACCTTTTCCCTCTGCCCGCTCTTGATGGTGGCAGAATTGTATTCGTATTAATTGAGAAAGCGCGCCGGGGCAAACGTGTGTCACCAAAGGCACAAGGATTGGTGCACCTCATTGGTTTTGCCCTGCTTATCGGAGTTATGATAGCCATAACCTATAGTGATATTACTCGTATATTAAGCGGGGAGGGCCTGATACCATGAATCCAAGACGAGCCAGCAAACCTATTCAGATTGGTAAAGTAACTATCGGCGGTGGTGCCCCGATTGTGGTGCAGTCAATGACCAAGACCGATACCCGAGATATTATGTCAACCATCACCCAGATCAGGGAGCTGGCTGATTATGGTTGCGAGTTAGTGAGAGTCGCCATCCCCGATGCCGAAGCCGCCCGTGCAATAAAGGGGATAAAGAAGGGCGTCTCCCTACCCATAATTGCTGATATTCACTTTGACTTTAGGCTGGCACTAATGGCACTGGAATCGGGAGCTGACGGGTTGCGTCTAAATCCGGGCAATATCAGCGAGCCAAAAAAGGTTTCTACCATAGTTAAGGCTGCCAAAGAAAGGGGGGTCCCTATCCGTATCGGCGTAAATGCGGGCCGCCTGCCTAAGGCGGAAAATCCCGATTTATCTATTGCGCAACGGATGGTAGAGGCTGCCTTAAAGCAGATAAGAATACTGGAGAGTCTTGACTTTGACCTGATTAAGGTTTCGGTCAAGGCCTTTGATGTCCCGACGACGATTGAAGCTTATAAGGACATTGCGGAAAAAATACCCTATCCCCTGCAT
Source organism: Dehalococcoidales bacterium (assembly GCA_030640485.1). Lineage (GTDB taxonomy): Bacteria > Chloroflexota > Dehalococcoidia > Dehalococcoidales > UBA5760 > UBA5760. The sequence continues at coordinate 8,487 of DAOWJG010000087.1, forward strand.
ATCGGCATTACTGAAGCCGGCACACCCCAAACGGGCATTATCCGCAGCACGGTAGGCATCGGCACCCTGCTCTACCTTGGCATTGGGGATACAATCCGGGTCTCCCTGACAGCTCACCCCAGGGAGGAGGTAATCGCCGGTTACGAAATCCTAAAAAGCCTGAACCTGCGCCAGCATGGGCCGGTACTGGTCAGCTGCCCCTCCTGCGGGCGGGCTGAGGTTGACATCGTGAGGTTAGCTATTGAGGTAGCGGAAGAGCTACTAAAGATTAATAAACCGATAAGGGTCGCCGTGATGGGCTGCGTGGTCAACGGACCCGGTGAGGCAAAGGATGCCGATATCGGCATCGCCTGCGGCAAAGGCAACAAAGCCGTCCTCTTCAAAAGGGGCAAGAAGATTAGTGTAATTGAGGAAAAGGATTTTGTAAGTGTGCTTATGAGAGAGGTGGAGAGGTTCTAAACTATGGCAGGTACAAATCGGTGGGTTGTTAAGGGTGTGTTAGAAGGTGGCTTACATATACCAAAAAAGGACAGTATCTTTCCCGTAGAACGTGGCAAGGTCGCCTTAACTCGCTATGCTATCATGGAACAAAACCTGCACCGTCACTTCACAAGATGGCCACCAAAAAAGATGATACACCTGGGACTC
>DAOWJG010000135.1 GCA_030640485.1 Dehalococcoidales bacterium
CTTCAGGCTATTGAGTATGCTAATGGGTCTCAGGCGGTTACTATGGGGAAAATAACCATCCAGCCTGGCTGTGAGATTCCACCGCACACCCATCCAGTTGATGATGCGATGATTGTCCTCTCAGGAAAGGGTAAATTATATACCGAAGAGGGCATGGTTCCTATTGAGGCAGGGTGCCATGGTTGGGCTCCGGCAAATAGGCGGCACGGTGTGAAGAATACTGGAGATGAACCTCTGGTAATGATTTACACGTGGCCGGCGGCCAATGTAGCACGCGTTATGAGGGGGTAGGTGTTGGGCTATTTTAGGGAGGGTATATTATGATGTCAGCACGGGCATTTTATATTCCCCCGGTACTGATTTTCGGGTCGGGGTCATCGGAACAAGTCGGCGAAGAAAGCCGGAAACTGGGGGCTAAAAAGGGCTTAATTGTTACTGATGAGGTTCTCATTAAACTGGGAGTATTAGATAGTATCAAGCGAGCCCTCACGCAAGCTCAGATTCAATTTGTCATATATTCCGGTGTCTTTACTGAGCCCACTTTGGAATTCGTGGAGGCAGGCCTTAAGACTTATAAAGAGAATGGGTGCGACTTTTTGTTAGCTGTCGGTGGTGGTAGCGCCATTGATACTGCCAAGGCAATTGCGATTATGGTTACCAATCCCGGCTCTATCGGAGATTACCGGGGACTTAATAAGGTCACTGAGAAAGGAGCCCCCTTTATCGCCATCCCGACCACCGCCGGTACTGGCAGCGAGGTTACTCAATTTACCATCATTACTGATACTAAAAGAGATGTTAAAATGCTCATTGCCAGTCCATTTCTTATCCCTCAAGAAGCTATTGTTGACCCACTCCTAACACTGTCAATGCCGCGTGGTCTAACCGCCGCCACCGGAATAGATGCCCTTACTCATGCTGTTGAAGCCTATGTTTCGGTGAAGGCCCAGCCGATGAGCGATATCTTCGCTCTTTCCGCAATTGAGCTTATCTCGGGCGATTTGAGACAGGCCTGGTCTAATGGAAATAATAGAGAGGCGAGAGAAAAGACCATGCTCGGCGCGCTTCAGGCAGGCATTGCCTTTAGTAACTCATCGGTAGCCCTGGTTCACGGGATGAGCCGACCTATTGGCGCCTATTTTCACGTTCCTCATGGGGTTTCTAATGCGGCTCTCCTCGGTGTAGTTACGGAGTTCAGCTTGATTGGAAATCCGGCGAGGTATGCGCGTATTGCGGAAGCAATGGGGGAAAATGTCGTGGGCCTCACCATTCTGGAGGCCGCCGATTTGGCGGCTGAGTCTATTATCAGGTTAATCGAGGATATTGAGATACCTTCTTTACCAGAGCTGGGCGTGGATAAAGAGAAGCTGGACAAACTAGCGTCTAAGATGGCGGAGGATGCCATCGCTAGCGGTAGTCCAGGTAATAATCCCCGCCAGGCAACCAAGGAAGAAATAATAGAGCTTTATAAATTGGCCTACTCGCAGTAATTTATGAAAGGAGTATGTGAATTATGGCAGTTTTAGAAGAGCCGATAAAGGGAGTGCCACTGGTCAAGAACTATATCAACGGGGAATGGGTTGAATCTAAGGGTGAGATTAAAGACGTTGTCAATCCGGCTAAATGTGAGACGATTGGTAAAGTCCCGATTTCAACCAAGGAAGAGATAGCTGCCGCCGTGGAGGCGGCTAAAGACGCCTTTCCTGATTGGAGACGGACAACTCCCGTGGCTCGGGCAAGGTGTCTCTTTCGGCTGAAGGAGTTATTGGAGGAGCATTTCGAGGAAATTAGCCGTATCCAGACGCAGGAGCACGGGAAGACGATAGATGAATCCCGGGGAGAGACTAGACGGGGCATCGAAAATGTAGAGGTTGGCTGTGGGATTCCTACCATGATGATGGGATACAATCTGGAGGATATTGCGGCTGGTATCGATGAGTATCTCATCCGGCAGCCCCTGGGGGTTTTTGGGATAATAGGTCCCTATAACTTTCCCTGGATGATTCCACTGTGGTCAGCGCCGTATGCGGTGGCTACGGGAAACTGCATTGTTGTCAAGCCCTCCAGTGAAGTACCCTTCAGTCAAAAAAAGGCAGTGGAGCTGGTAGACGAAGCCGGTTTTCCACCGGGGGTGTGGAACGTGGTTAATGGCGGTCGGACGGTGGTAAATGGGATGCTGGACCATCCCGATGTCAATGGAATATCCTTTGTTGGCTCTACACCCACGGCAAGGGATGTTATCTACAAGCGGTGTGGTGAGACGGGTAAAAGGGTTATTGCTCAGGGTGGGGCAACGAACTTCATGGTAATTATGCCCGATTGTAATGTAAGAGCCACCGTGGCCGCGATGATGACGTCATGCTTTGGTAACGCCGGTCAGCGATGCCTGTCGGGGCAAACTCTTATTATTGTTGGTGACGACGATGAGTTCTATAAGAGTTTTGTGGACGCAGTGGTTGGGATGACATCTAAGATAGCCATCGGTTACGGGCTTGATGAGTTAGTTCAGATGGGGCCGCTGCGTGATAAAGAAAAGAAGGCGAATGTAATAAGATACATAGAAAGTGGCATTGAGGAAGGGGCCAGGCTCATACTTGATGGCAGGAAGGACGTAAAGATTATTGGTGACTATCCTGATACTTGCTTTCTGGGCCCGACGATTTTTGAAGATGTTAGACCAGATATGAAGATAGTCAGGGAGGAGATTTTTGGGCCGACTGTGGGTATTATGCGGGTGAAAACCTTGGACGAAGCCATAGAGATATGTAATGGGAGCCCCTTTGCTAACGGAGATGCTATCTTTACCTCAAATGGCAAGAGCGCCCGGGAGTTTCAGTACCGGGTAATCAGTGGTAACGTGGGCATCAACATTGGCATCGTGGCGCCAATGGCCTTCTTCCCCTTCAGTGGCATGAGGGCTTCATTTTATGGTATATTACACACACAGGGTCAAGAGGCGGTTCGTTTCTTTACCGAAAGCAAGGTTGTTATCCAGCGGTGGTTTTAATAAGGGGGTAACGCATGAAATTACAAACGGCTTCGGCGACGATTAGTTTTTCTAAGCACCTTGAGGATGAATCGGCGAAGTTTTACGAGGATTTGGCTCAGAGATACGCCGCCGGTAAAGACGCTTTCCTCTCCTTTGCCCAGGAGAATAGGAAGAATATAGTGCAGATTGAGCGGGCATACTACGGGGTTATCACCGATGCCATTGAGGGTTGTTTCGCCTTTGATATGGAGTCGGATGATCATTCCATTGAAACCAAACTGACTGATAGCGCAAGCTATTCTGATGCAGTGGGCAGGGCAATTGAGATGGAGGAGAAGATAGGGAAGTTTTACACTGATGCTGCGGAACAATCGAAGGCTCTCATGGCTGATGTTCCCAGGGCATTTATGCTAATAGTGAGGAAGAGGAATGACCGTATCGCCAAGTTACGGTTGCTTTGAGATAGGATAAAGATGACAAAGCCAGGTAAGAAATATCAGGAAGCGGTTAAACTGCTGGATAGTGGAGGAAGTTATTCCCCTCAGGAGGCTATCGAGCTAGCCAAGAAGATGGCTTATGCTCAATTTGATGAGACGGTTGAGCTCCACCTTCGGATGGGGGTTGACCCCAGGAATGCCAGCCAGCAGGTGCGTGGTGTGGTCCTCCTACCTCATGGGCTGGGCAAGCAGGTGCGTATTTTAGTTTTCGCGCAGGGCGAGGCCGAGAGAATTGCCAAAGAGGCTGGAGCGGATTTTGTGGGTGGTGATGAGTTGGTAAAGAAGATTGAGGATGGTTGGTTGGAATTTGATGCTGCTATGGCGACCCCGGATATGATGAGTAAAGTAGGTAAGCTGGGGAAGATTTTGGGGAGGCGGGGGCTAATGCCTAACCCCAAATCGGGAACAGTGGTGGCCGCCAAAGACTTACCCCGGGTAGTAGGTGATGCCCGTAAGGGTCGGGTAGAATTTAAGTTGGACAGAACGGCTATCATTCATGTCTCGGTGGGTAAGGTTAGCTTTGAGGATGATAAGTTGCTGGGCAACCTGACGGCAGTGATTGAGGCGATAGTGAAGGCTAAACCTAGTGGGGCTAAGGGGCAGTACGTTAAGTCGGCTTCTTTAACCACTACAATGGGGCCGGGGATAAGGCTTGACCTTAATTCAACCCTGGTTTTAAGTTCCAGTTGAGGCTA
>DAOWJG010000129.1 GCA_030640485.1 Dehalococcoidales bacterium
GATCGGGTGGTGGAGCACTCCCTGCGGGCTTTTGCCAGAGCATCACCTCCGCTTCACTCTTATAGCGGTATTACACCACAGGTTGTCAACAGGCAAACCTGGCACAGTGCTACTATAACATAAAATATCCGTTTGTCAATACCCTAGACTTACCAAATCGTCTAATTTAGTCCATTTTTACAGTGCCGCCAGCAAAATTAGCTCTATTCCTTAGAAAATACCGAACCGAGAGGGAAGTGCTTTACCATGAACTAGGGAAAGAGGTCACTTTAGATAGCCGCGTTTTTGCCTATGCGGACGGGAAGCCGTTAGACCCCTCGATATTAAGCCATGACTTTGCCCGGATAGCTAAAGGGGCGGGCCTGGAGAATGTCCGCTTTCACGACCTAGGACATACCTTCGCTAGCCTCATGTTACTTCGTGGGGCAAAGCCCAAAGTTATCAGTGAGGCCCTGGGGCATAGCTCGGTAGTCTTTACAATGGATACCTACAGCCATATAATTGAGGGGATGCAAGAGGATGCTATGGCGCTACTGGACGAAGTGCTACTAGCAGGAGTATCTCAAAAAATTAACGTCAACTTTTTGAAATTTAGCTTTAGGCCGGGGTGGCGGAATAGGCAGACGCAGCGGACTTAAAATCCGCCGGAATTACATCCTTGTGGGTTCGAGTCCCACCCTCGGCACCACCAAAAAAAACAAAAATGTCCTGCCCTTTAGGTCTAATTTATAACCGGTATTAAGAGGGGACTTGGGGAAGGATGGTCAACTCTTGACCACGGCGGCAATACGCTCACGAATAAATTCTACCATCTTTTCGGTTGCCTGAGAGAACTGCTGGATGGTGAAGACCGTGGGTGCCAGTGTCGCATACCGGGCGGGGTCCATCTCTTCCGCATAGGCTTCAGCAAAGTATGGAACCCTAAGTAGCTTCTCTAGAACCTTGGGGGGAATCTCCTCTTCAATAGTTGGTCTGAATATAAGGCTAGCGTCGTGTTCCCACAGGTAGCTGAGGCAACCGGGAGGGCAGGTATAGACCATACTGCCACCGGCCACCTGTTCTATGTGCCAGAAATGCTCAACGCCGTTGATGACCGGACCGCGGCGGATGGAGCAGAAGAGCATCTTGCCCGGATAGCCACGACGCCTAGTGATTTTATAGGCCTTGCGGAAGATGGCGATGCCTGCCCAGCGTTTGTCTTCTAGAGTCAGGCTAACACCCGCATTAGCCGCGCTCTCGTCAAATTCCTGGCGCTCTTCATAGCGGGCGGCCATGTGGGTAATGACGGAACGCCAGCGATACATACTCACATTATTGGCTTTGGCTTCGGCTAAGCCGGAGTGAACGGCGTCCGTCACACTTAAAAACTGCGGCAGGGTAAAGGCAACGGTACAGTTGGTGGCAATGCCCATTGCTGTCAGACGGCAGAGAAGACGGATGCCCTCGGCAGTTCCGGGGCACTTGACCATAACATTGGGGTTCTGGGCGGCGAGTTCGAGAGCCTGCTTAAACATAAGCTCTTCGTTTAGTGGGTAGCGCGGGTCGACCTGAGCCGAGAGGTATCCCTGCCGGTGGTCTGATGCTTTCCAGATGGGCTTCATCATCTCAGAGCCTCGTCTTATCACCTCGAGGTAGGTTTTCCAGAATAAGACCTCCGCATTGGCGTAGGGGTTATCTCTAATTAGCTCATCAACCCACGGGAGCCAGATATCAGGTCGCTCTTCAATCGTCTGGAGTGATATCGGAGGATTGGTGGTAACGCCACGGATTAGGCTGCTTTTGGGGTCATCTTCATTGAACAAGCGGGTTAGTTGCTCTTCCAATTCAGGACGTCCCTTGGGGGGCGCCTTATCAAGCATTTTCTTTTTCCAGTTACCGTATAGGAGGGGTGATGAGTCCCACCAGATTTCAGTTTCGGGATTAAGCTCCAATAGTCGGTCTACCACAGATTTTCTTGGCATGCGTTCCTCCTGCTTTCTAAATCTTGCCAGCGGTTATGGACCCATCCTTGGGAGTGGCGGGGGCAAAGTCCAGGATATTAAGCCTGAGCCTCGCTTCGCCACGCCACCGGTCTACTTCTAGGTTGTAAACGATGTCGAGTGGTGAAACTACCTCTGGTAGGTAGTCGCTGGCTCGGAAGGCTACCCCATCCCATACTGTACCGTCCTGGCGTAGCTTAAGCTTGAGGTGTTCCCTGTTACTACCCATTGCCCGGCAGTCAATAACTGCTACCCCCCGGCTGAGAAAGGATGGATTTGAGTTACCATAACCAAAAGGGGCCAGCTTTTGCATGGTGGGGAAGGTATCCCCGCCGAGGTCAGTTAGTTTAATCTCAGCATCAATGTCTAGGTGAGGGCGGAGGTCAACTCCGGCTAGCTCGGAGGTTGCTAGCTCTAAGAGTGATTTCTTTAACTGAGCCAGATTCTTGGTGGGCAGGGTAAAACCGGCTGCCTGAGGATGCCCGCCGAAACGAGAGAATAGTTGGTGGCACTGGTTTAAGGCACGGATAAGGTTAAACTCCGGGATGCTGCGGCAACTGCCGGTGCTTATTTGCTTCCCGATTTTGATGACCACTGTCGGACGGTAGAATTCTTCAGCAAGCCGGCCAGCTGCCAGCCCTATGAGTCCTGACGGGTAGTCTTCATCGCCAGCTAGTAAGATTGGTAAAATCCCCTCAGTCAGTATTTTTTCTCTGGCTTTGGCTACGACCTCGATGGTTAGTCTTTGCCGTTCCGCATTTTTTTGTTCTAGCCACCGGCTTAGCTCGCCTGCCTCATCGGCTGAGTCGGTCATTAGCAGTTGGTAGCTGGGCATAGCGTGCCCCAGCCTGCCGGTAGTGTTTAACCGGGGAGCAATCACCCACGAGATACTCTCGGTATCGAGGTTGCCGATGGTTAAGCCAGCCTGGGTTATCATTTCTCTAACCCCAAGGCGTGGGGTGGTGTTAAGTAGCTTCAGCCCTTGTTTAACCAGGTAACGGTTTTCGCCTACTAGCGGCACCATATCAGCTACCGTTCCCAGGGCTACTAGGTCTAGTGACTTAGCCAGCTGTTCCTCTTTGCCGATGCTCTGGAGCAGGGCTTGAAAGAGCTTAAAGGCGACGCCGACGCCAGCCAGCTCAATGAAAGGATAGTCTGAGTTGGGTAATTTGGGATTGACCACGGCAGTAGCTGGTGGGATTACGTCTAGGGGGGTATGATGGTCGGTAATAATTATATCAAGCCCCAGCCTTCGTGCCTTCTTGACCTCGGCTAGACCGGTGATACCGCAGTCAACGGTGATAACCAGGCTAGTGCCCTGCTGGTGGAGTTTCTCAAGGGCGCTTATCCTGAGTCCGTGGCCTTCGTTGAGGCGGTGTGGCAGGTAGGGGGTAACCTTAGCCCCCAGGCGTGATAATCCCTGGACCAGCAGAACTGTAGCCGTGATACCGTCAGTATCAAAGTCACCGTAGATAACGATGTTTTCACCGGAAAGCAGAGCGCGGTAAATTCTGGATACAGCCTGGGGCATGTCAGGGAGCAGGAAGGGGTCACCAGACAGGCGCTCGTCAGCGGCGATGAATGATGCTAATTGAGATGGTTCGGTGAGACCGCGATTATAAAGGAGCTGAGCTATCAGTGGGGGAAAGCCCGAAATCCCGGTTAAATATTCGGCTGGAGCCGGCGGTAATACATTCCAGCGGCTGTGATTCAAGATCCCTCCACATATTTACGTAAGGTTAGAACTGAGTTATGGCCACCAAAGCCAAAGGAGTTGGACAGGGCAGTGGTAACCTTGGCTTTTCGAGCTACATTGGGTACGTAATCCAGATCGCACTCCGGGTCGGGGTGAGTAAGGTTTATCGTTGGTGGTATAATACCCTGCTGGATGACCATCACGCATATTGCGGCCTCAACCGCCCCGGCACCGCCGATTAGATGTCCCATCATTGACTTGGTTGAGCTTACGGGAACGTCATAGGCAGCTTCGCCGAACACAGTCTTTATGGCTTCGGTTTCCACTCGGTCGTTTAGTGGTGTCGATGTGCCGTGAGCATTGATGTAATCAATTTCGCTAGCTGCTAGGCCGGCTTTATTAAGTGCCATCTGCATCGCTCTGACCATACCCCTGCCGCCCTCAGCCGGGTGGGTGACATGGAAAGCGTCACTGCTCACCCCGTAGCCTATGATTTCAGCCAGGATGTTAGCCCCACGCTCTAGCGCAAAGGTGAGGTTTTCCAGCATAAGGACCGCTGCCCCCTCACTGAGGACAAAGCCATCATGTTCGGCATCGAAGGGTCGTGAAGCCAGCTGAGGCTGGCTATTTCGTGTTGACAGGGCTCTAATAGCATTAAAGGCGGCAATGCCGATGGGGGTTACGGCGGCTTCACTACCGCCAGCCAGTATCGCCTGGGCATCACCACGCCGGATGGTTTCACAGGCAATACCGATGGCATCGGTGCCACTGGAGCAGGAAGACGTGGTGGATAAGTTCGTTCCCCTGGTTCCCAGCATGATGGATACTTGGGCGGAAGCCATATCGGCAGACATCATTGGTATCAGAAAGGGGCTTACCCTGTCCGGCCCCTTCTCTTGCAGCACTTTAATTTGCTTAGATAGGGTATCTAGTCCTCCCAGACCACTACCAATTATAACGCCGATATTATCCTGATTGCCGGAGTTAATCTTAGTTCCGGCCTGCTTTACTGCCTGCCGGCTGGCAGCTACCGCCAGTTGAGCGAAGCGATCCATGTGTTGGGACTGCCGGCGGCTCATATAGTCAGTAGGTTCAAATCCTTTTACCTCACCGGCAAACCTGGTAGCCAATGGTTCCGGGTCAAACCGGGTGATGTAATCAATGC
>DAOWJG010000198.1 GCA_030640485.1 Dehalococcoidales bacterium
CGTGGTGTTGATATAAGCATCCTGCCCACCGTCTATGGCTCCCTTGGCACCAGCGATGGAGTTGGCCACTGCCATTCCCAGGTCGCCGTGGCAGTGAAGCTCAATTGGTATCCCTATGGATTCAGCCAGTTTTTTTACCGTTTCATAAATAGTAAAGGGGTTATCATAGCCCAGGGTATCACAGTATCTCAGTCGGTCAGCCCCATGCTCCCTGGCCATCAAACCGAATTCGATGAGGAAGCCTAGGTCAGTGCGGGAGGCATCTTCAGCGTTTACCCCGATGGTCTCGGCACCACGAGATTTAGCCGCCTCAACAGCCCCAACCATCATTTCTATTATGTCAGCTCTCGTTTTTTTGCCCCTAAACTTACCGTTTATCATCTGGGCTGACGTAGAAATAGATAGATTGAGGTGCTTAATGCCCGGAACCAGCTCAAAGGTGGTCTCTACATCCCCGGCTGTGGCTCTTACCCACCCTTCCAGACGAATAGGCTGTAACACTCCGATCCTAGCCAGTTCCAGATTAGCCTGCAGGTAAAGCGACTCATGACGTGAGGTAGGGAAGCCGAATTCAGACTGAAAGATTCCCATCTCATTCAGGTAAATATTTATTAAGGTCTTCTCCATCTTAGAAAGACCGAGTTTCGCCGTTTGAACACCGTCTCGGTTGGTTACATCTATGATATAGATTTTACCCATTAATCCCCTTCCCTACTGCTTACCGTGGGTAAAGCATGGATGATTATTAAGCGGAGCAAGTTATTATAGCATATAATTTGCCGCGCTAGAAAAGGCGGTGCCTAGCAGTGGTAGGTATAATCTTTTAGCTACTGAGCTTGGCAATCACGGCATCGGCAACTTGTGAGGTGCCTACCGTCTCATTGGGCATCTTCGGGTTGAGGTCATAGGTGACATTCTTGCCCTCGGCGATAACCTCGGCAATTGCCGTCTCTAATCGGTCAGCACTCTTTTCTTCGCCAAGGTGGCGAAGCATCATCACGCCGGAGAGCATCATCGCCATCGGGTTAACCTTATTTAGGCCAGCGTACCTGGGAGCGCTGCCGTGCGTCGGCTCAAATATAGCTATGTCGTCACTCAGGTTGGCTCCGGGGGCTAGCCCCAAACCCCCGATTAAGCCGGCACACAGGTCGGAGAGCAGGTCACCGTAGAGATTGGGAGCCACCAGTATGTCATATAGATGCGGTTTTTGTACCAGCTGCATGTTCATATTGTCCACGATTCTATCCTCAAACCCAATATCAGGATATTCCATGGCTACCTCGCGAGCCACCGAGAGAAACAGCCCATCAGAGAACTTCATAATATTGGCTTTGTGCACCGCAGTTACCTTCTTTCGGTGGTTAGTTCGGGCATAGTCAAAGGCAAATTTGACAATTCTTCGGCTACACATCTCGGAAATTACCTTCAGGCTAAACCCCGAGTCCTTACTCAATGTCTCACCCTTAGTTTCTGAGATGAACTCTATTAGCCTGGTGGCCTCAGGGGTTCCTTTCTCAAACTCAATACCGCTATAGAGGTCCTCCATGTTCTCCCTCACCACCACCAGGTCCACATTCTTATAGAGTGAGGGTGCCCCGGGGTAGACCTTAGCCGGGCGCAGACAGGCATAAAGACCCAATTTCTTACGCAGGGCTACATTCACACTTCTAAAGCCTGAGCCTACCGGTGTGGTAACCGGCCCTTTAAGCGCCACCCTATTTTGCCTGATAGATGCCAGCACTGAATCAGGAAGTAAAGTGCCAAACTTATCCTGAGCCGTAGCCCCCACATAAGCCAGCTCCCACTGAAAAGCGACACCGGTAGCCTCTAAGACCCGGCGGGTAGCCTCCGTGACCTCAGGACCAATACCGTCACCAGGGATAAGAGTAATGTGGTAAGCCATTAAGTGTAATTTCCTCCCAGTTTTTCTTGGCAACTGTCAATCTATAATCTAAGGTCACCATGTTTCTGAATATAGGGCACTAGTCCGCCATCATCAAGGATACGTAGCATTATCTCAGGGATTTTACTAAAGCTAAGCCGGTTACCATTGGTTATGTCCCGGATAGTGCCGGCTTTAAGGTCAATCTCCAGTTCGTCGCCATCATTAATGTTATCCGTATCGCATAGTAATACAGGGAGTCCCAGGTTTATGGCATTCCGGAAGAATATTCGGGCTACAGATTTAGCCAGTATTGCCCTTACTCCGGCCATCTTGATGACTAAAGGGGCATGTTCTCGGCTGGAACCAAGCCCGAAGTTAGTACCGGCAA
>DAOWJG010000111.1 GCA_030640485.1 Dehalococcoidales bacterium
ATGTCTACAAAAATGCTATGCTACAACAATTTTCCCCGGAACTAATTGAAGAATTTGAGAGAAATTTGACCTTTTTATATTCTGAAAGACTATAGACCCTTAGAGATGAACTATACTCTGAACCTATCCACCGGTGAATACCTCTTATGCGCCTCTAATGATAACAGGGAAGAGAGAAAGGGACAGGTGTGCCAAATAAAAAGTCACCGACAAGTTTGAAACCATCCTTTACCGAAGAAAAAAAGCTTCTTGCACAGGGCTACCAGCTTATCGCTGGCATTGATGAAGCCGGGAGGGGTGCTCTAGCGGGACCCGTTGTCGCCGCCGCCGTCATTATGCCCTGCCATATAGATACTCCTTGGCGAGACGAGGTAAGAGACTGTAAGCAGTTAAGCCCAGCCAAGCGTGAACATCTTTTTTATAATATCCAAGAAACTGCTATCTCAGTAGGTATTGGCATGATACCTCCAGAGACTATAGATTCCCAAGACATAATTAAGGCAACGAGGCTAGCTATGAAATCAGCTATTAACCAGCTTTCACCGCCACCACAGTCTCTCCTGATAGACTACTTGCTCCTTCCCGATGTAGCCCTCCCTCAAAAAGGCATAACCAATGGCGACCAGTTGTGCTTCTCTATTGCCTGTGCCTCCATCATTGCTAAAGTAGCTCGAGACCACTTCATGATCCAGCTCGACAGGATTTACCCGGGCTACGGACTAGCCAAACATAAAGGTTATGGGACCAGGGAACACCTTTTCTACCTATGTCAAAGAGGGCCATGCCCTATTCACCGTCGCTCTTTTATGCCAGTCAAGGACGCAACCAAGAAATGAAGCGCCGAGATACCGGTATTCTGGGTGAAAAATTAGCCCGCGATTTCCTGGCTAAGCACGGCTATCATATCCTGGAAACTAACTACCGGTCCCCTTATGGAGAGATTGATATTATCGCCAAGTACCAAGATTCCCTTGTTTTTATTGAGGTAAGAACCAAAAGGAGCCTCCAGTTCGGTAGCCCCGAAGAGTCAATCACTCCCGCCAAGAGGGAAAGGATGATAGCTACTGGCTGGCACTACCTGCAAGTCCATGATAATCTGTCCTCATCATGGCAGATTAGTATCGTAGCCATAGAACTGAACCAAAAAGGAGAGCCGTCTCGAATTGAGCTTATCGAAAACGCCATCAGCGAGGACTAAACGTAACCTTTAAGACGTCGCATTAAAGCGCACAAAAGGCTACTCCTTTACCATCCAATTTGGGCTATGTTAGAATTAGCCACTAGGAACTATAAATATGACTTTACCAGAAGCAATGCCGCAGCAGATACGGCGCGTTTTGGATGCCAACCTGAATCGTACGGGTGAGGGGCTGCGCGTCCTTGAAGACCTAGCCCGTTTCGTACTTAACGACGCTACTTTAAGTCAGCAGTTAAAAACTATGCGCCATGAGCTTTTAACCGGGGACTTGCCATTTAATAAACAGCTCATTGAGGCGCGGGACTCAGAGAGCGATGTCGGTATTAACACGCTCGCACCGGGACAGGAAAAAGGAAAGGAAAAGGAACTGCCGATAACGGTCGTGGCTAATGCCAGAAGGGTTCAGGAATCACTGCGCACCATAGAGGAACTGGCCAAGACCAAAAATATTGCACCTAAATTAGACCCGGAGAAGTTTAAACAGGCCCGATTTAATCTTTACTCAATAGAGCGAGAGTTATTGTCTAAGCTACTCCGTCAGGATAAGGTAACGCATATTAGCGGTCTCCACGCCATTATAGATACTCAAGCCTTAAAGGGGCGTAGCCATATAGAAATAGCCGGCCAGATAATCCGCGGTGGCGCCAAAACACTTCAGCTAAGAGACAAGCTCACCAGTAAAAAGGAGCTACTGCCGATTGCCCTCGAGCTTAAAACTCTCTGTGCCGAGCATAATGTGCTCTTTATCGTAAATGATTACCTGGACTTAACCTTAGCCGCAGGTGCCGATGGCCTACATCTGGGACAGGATGACCTGCCCATTAAGGTAGCCCGCAAACTAATACCGATAGACAAAATTCTGGGCTGCTCGACGACCACGGTAGACCAGGCTATCGCCGCCGAATCTGCCGGGGCTGATTATATCGCTGTCGGCTCAATATATCCCACCCCATCCAAAGAAGCAGCAGTCATAGTTGGTCTAGAGAGGCTACGTCAGGTTAGGCAGGTGATAAATTTACCTATAGTCGCTATTGGTGGCATTACCAAAGACAATACGGCTGAGGTGATAACTGCCGGCGCCAACTCGGTAGCCGTAATTAGTGCTATACTAGGAGCTGAGTCCCCCGAAGAAGCTGCCCGACAAATAGTAACCAGAATTGAGACACCATATGAGCAGGCTGACCGATAATTTAGACTCGATTGCGGAGCAGATTCGGCAGAGCTTTTCTGCCAAAGATGCCACCAGAGAAAAGATACTGCCTCTGTGCCGCGAGGTAATCCGCTTTTCAAGCAGTGCCATCCGGGCAATACACCGACAGGAGTTTAAGCCAGCTAAAGACTTACTTAAGTCAGCCCGCGGCCGACTCAAGGAGGCAGAACAGGCTATCGACGGCTATAGTGAATTTAGACATACCGGCTTTTTTCGAGATGCCCAGAAGGAATTTGCTGAAGCCAGCATTACCTTCGCCCTGGTAACCAAAAACCAGACGCCGACCCCTGATGAGCTGGGTATTGACTTCGCCGCCTACCTTAACGGGCTGGGTGAAGCTGTCGGTGAGCTGAGACGCTACCTCCTAGACAGTATAAGAAGAGACGACCTATCGCGAGTTGAAGAGCTACTAGCTGCCATGGATGATATCTACAATATTTTAGTTACTATGGACTTCCCGGATGCCATCACCAGTGGCCTGCGCCGCACCACTGACATGGTTCGCGGCATCCTAGAAAGGACACGCAGTGACCTGACATTAGTTATACAGCAAAAGAAGCTTGAGGGGAAATTGAAGACATTTGAAGACAGGCTTCGCTAGTCTGAACGAAAACCTTTCGTGTCGAAACAGGCTTGGTAGTCAGAGTAAGACCTTCAGAACAAAATAGACTTGGTAGTCAGTGTGAAATTTCAGAACAAGACAGGCTTAGTAGTCAGTGTGAAACTTTTGAGCTAGAGAGGAGATTAGATAATGAATCCAATGCTAGTTGCCGTAATATGTGGTGCTATTGGACTTGGCATCGCTGGGTTTATGGCTCGCTATGTGTTGAAGCAAGACCAAGGCTCAGACAGGATAAGAGAGATATCGGCGGCTATCAAAGAGGGTGCCCTGGCCTTTCTCGGCAGAGAATACAGATTCCTGGCCATATTTGTCGCCGTAGTGGCCGTTGTTCTCGGCATCGTCCCCCTCCTTGGCTGGTGGGTAGCCCTGGTCTTTGTTCTCGGCGCCATCGCCTCGGCAATGGCCGGCTTCATCGGCATGAACATCGCCATCAGAGCTAACTCCAGAACCGCAGCCGCCGTCCAAAAGAGCCTGAATGATGGCCTACGGGTTTCCTTCCGCAGTGGGGCGGTAATGGGGATGTGTGTTGTCGGCATCGGCATTATCGGCTTGAGCGTTCTCTATTTTACCTTTGGCAGTACCCCTGACCTTCTCTTGAAGGTTATTCCCGCCTTTGGCTTTGGCGCCTCGTCGGTAGCCATCTTCGCCAGAATTGGTGGCGGTATATTCACCAAAGCCGCCGACACCGGAGCCGACATCGTGGGCAAGGTTGAGAAGGGGATTCCTGAGGATGACCCCCGAAATGCCGCGGTCATCGCTGACTTCGTGGGTGATAATGTCGGCGATGTGGCTGGTATGGGTGCCGACCTCTTTGAATCTTATGTTGACTCCATTATTGCCACCATGGTACTGGGGACAATTGCCGTTTTCACTACCAAGCTAATGCCGGATATAACTACAGCCTGGCTTTTGCCCATGATGGTCGCTGCCGGCGGCATCATTGCCTCTATTATTGGCATATTCGCGGTAAGGGTCAGTGGTAAAGCAGCTAAGATGGGAGCTCTACTTAATGCTCTGCGCCGGGGCACCGTCTTAGCCTCAGTTCTCACCGCCGTTTTCGCCTTTTTAGCCGTCTACTTCTTAGAGGTTAATATTGGCGCATTCTGGGCTATCCTGGCCGGTCTTATTGCCGGTGTCTTAATTGGCGAGAGCACAAATTACTTTACCTCATATTCCCACAAACCAACCCTTCAAATTGCAAACGCTGCCCAAACCGGCCCCGGGACACTGCTAACCAGGGGCTTTGCCAACGGGTTGATGAGCACCCTACCCCCTATTATTCTAGTTGCCGTCGCTATGCTAATCGCTCATCACTTCGCCGGTATGTACGGTATTGCTATTGCCGGGGTGGGTATGCTAGCCACCCTGGGCATACAGGACGCCACCGACGCCTTTGGACCAGTAGCCGATAACGCCGGCGGCATTGTTGAGATGTCAGACCTACCTCCAGAAGTAAGAGAGCGCACCGACGCTCTGGATTCACTAGGTAACACTACCGCTGCCACGGGTAAGGGTTTCGCCATTGGTGCTGCCGGGCTTACTGCCCTAGCCCTGCTGCTAGCCTACACCCAGGCAGTAGGCATTAAATTTGCTGAGATAAGCCTCCTTGACCCGCGGGTTATTGCTGGCATCCTCTTAGGCGTTATGATACCAGCTATCTTCTGTGCCATGACCCTGAATGCGGTGGGTAAAACCAGCTTCGCCATTGTTAATGAGGTGCGCCGACAATTTCGTGAGATAAAAGGGCTGATGGAGGGCAAGGCAAAACCTGAATACGGGAAGTGTGTTGATATCTGCACCAGAGACGCCCTCAAGCAGATGATTGGCCCTGGTATACTAACTATAGTAGCTCCTATTGTCATCGGACTCATACTAGGACCAGTTGCCCTCGGTGGGTTCTTAATCGGTGCCGTTGCCTGCGGTTTCATACTGGCGGTTACCTTTGCCAATGCCGGCGGCTCCTGGGATAACGCCAAGAAATGGATAGAGACCGGTGCCTTCGGTGGTAAGGGCTCAGATGCCCACAAGGCAGCGGTCGTCGGTGATACGGTGGGTGACCCGATGAAGGATACCTCAGGGCCATCCCTGAACATCATGATAAAGCTGATGTCTATAGTAGCCCTGGTGCTAGCCCCGGTTCTGGCCGGTTTTGGTGGGTTAATCTAGAAGCTAGCCTAACCACTCAGGAAGGGGTTACCACTCCGCTCAGCACCAATAGTAGTCTCCGGTCCGTGACCCGGGTAAACGACAGTGTCATCGGGTAGCACCATAAGCCTGGTACGGATACTTTCTATTAGCTGGTTATAATCACCGCCCGGCAGGTCAGTCCGGCCGATACCATAATTAAACAGGGTATCACCACTGAAGACTACCCCCTCCCCCAGAAGACAGATACACCCCGGGGTATGCCCCGGGGTGTGGAGAACCTCAAAGTGCAGGTCGTCAGCATCGAGGCTATCTCCATCCCCAAGCAACCGGTCTGGGGAAGGAGGAACCGGATAGGAAAGGCCGGGTACTAATACGCTTTTTAATAAGCCTCTCCATCCACTAAGAGACTTAGCATCATCAATATGTATCGCCACCTCAGCGCCGGTTGCTTCCTTAATATCCTTTAGAGCGCCGACATGGTCTATATGCCCGTGGGTTAAGACTATTAGTTTTATGTCAAGCCCTAAATCACTAACCTTTTGCAGAATATTTTTCGCCTCATCACCAGGGTCAATTATGATGCCATCTTTATTAGACTCAACGCTTACGATATAGCAGTTAGACGCAAATGGGCCGACGATTACTCTGTCAACAATCACTTTACACCTCTATTTAATAAGTATTGGAACAAAAGGTCGCTACGAAGTACTTCCAAAATATCGTTACATTCTACCATCAAGCCAGGCTAACGGCAAGGATTGGGGTGGATTGCTTGGCGCGCTCCCTAAAGTGGTTTTGCAATGTGCCCCAATTTTAGCTACAATGCTAAAAAGATAATCACTATAATAGCAAGGAGCGATAACAGTGGCCGAAAAGACGCCAACCAGGGTCAATATGGAAAAGATTACCTCCCTCTGTCGACGACGCGGTTTCATCTTCCCCAGCAGTGAAATCTACGGCGGCCTGTCTAGTTGC
>DAOWJG010000187.1 GCA_030640485.1 Dehalococcoidales bacterium
AGCGAGCCGGCGATCCCAGCCAGGAAACAACCGATAAAGAAGGCGATAAGCTTATAGTGAAAGAGATTAATCCCCATTACCTGGGCGGCGAGGTCATTGTCTCTGATAGCAACAAAGGCTCTACCGGGCCGTGTCCGAGCCAAATTTTTGGTCAGGAAGACTACCAGTATCACAATTACCGTAATCAGGTAGAACTGGCTGGCTTGGCTAATGAGGGAGATACCACCAATTGAGGCTGGGGGGACACTGATGCCGCTAAAGCCCCCGGTGAGGCTGGTCCAGTGATTGATAACCCAGATAATGATAAACTGGGCGGCAATAGTGCTAATCGCTAGGTAAAAGCCCTTGACACGAAGGGAGGGGATACCAAAAATCATCCCCACGAAGCCGGCACTAAACCCGGCGGTGATTAGCCCCACCAGGTAGGGGAGTTCAAAGCGATTAGTTAGTATCGCCGAGGCATAGGCACCGACGGCAATAAAACCAGCATGCCCAATAGATAGCTGACCGCAGTATCCGGTCAGAATATTTAACCCGGTGGCGGCGATTATGGTAATGCCGATAAGATTAGCCACGCCTAACCAGTAATTCCCCCAGTAGAGGGGGCCGGTGAAAAGAAAGGCCAGGAGAACCGCAAACCATATCCAGTGGGTTCTGGTCCGAAAAATGCCCATATCCTGGCCATAGGTATAGCTACGGGTACCGGTTGGTAAATCCAACTATCTAAATCCTCTCTATATGGCGTTCTCCAAATAGCCCATGGGGCCTAATGAACATAACAATAATGATAATAATAAACGGGATAACCTCCCTCACGCCCGGCCAGGTTAACGGGGTTAGGTAGCCGCCACCAAGGTTTTCGGCAAGGCCAATTATGGGGCCAGCGATGATAGCACCGAGGAAGGAATTAAGACCACCGAGTATTACTACCGAGAAGGCTTTAAGCCCGGTTTCAACTAGACCAAAGGTGATACCGCCAATACTGGACATGAGAATACCACCAACCGCTGCCAGCACACAGGCGAACATCCATGACCAGGAAAAGATTTTGGCTACCGAAATACCACAGGCTTGAACTGCCATCTGGTCATCAGCAACTGCCCTCATGACAATGCCCATTTTGTGATATTTAAAGAAGAGGGTTAACAGGACAAATAGGATTAGTGAGATAACAGCCGCCCACAGGTATTCCTGAGAAATGACCGCGGCGCCAATATGGATAGTCTCCTCAGGAAAAAGCTGCGGTAAAGCGGCCACACTTTTTGGCCAGATAAAGCTCACGGCACCCTGAATAAAAAAGGCCAATCCTAAGGTAACCGTGATTAAAGACAGGATAGGCTGACCAATGAGGGGGCGCAGGACAAATCTCTCAATCGTCCAGCCCAGACCCAAAGCAAAGAGGATAACCAGGGGAAAGCCAAGCCAGATGGGGAGGCCTTTCTGAACCAGCATCCCATAGGTGAACCATGAGGAAATCAGCACCAGTTGTCCTAGCGCCAGGTTGGCAACCCCGCTTGATTTCCAGATCAGGACAAAGCCCAAAGCAATGAGGGCATAAACCATGCCCACGGTTATGCCAGTGATTACAAATTGACTAAGCTCAGCCACGTTCACTCATTCTCTATAAGTCCTTCTGACACGACCTTCACTGAAGCCCGTCGGATACGGTTCTTACCTTAATACTGGTGGTTATGATACCCTTTCGGCCATCCCTATAGGTTACCGGTAGCTTAATCTCCAGCTCCCTATCACCGCTATATATGGTGTTGATTAACTCTCGATACCGCTCCTCAATAAATGCCCTTCTTAGTTTTCTGGTTCGGGTAAGCTCAGCTTCGTCAGGGTCAAACTCTCTATGAAGCAAGACAAATTTCTTTACCCTGGCGCCTTCAGGGAGGTAGCCGTTTACTCGCCCCAAGTCCCTCCGCACTAAGTCAGCCACCGCTTCTTTCTGGGAGAGGTCAGCAAAGGTGGTATAGGTAACCTGATTGTGTTCCGCCCACTTAGCTAACACAGCAAAATCTACGTTGAGTATGGCGGAGACAAAATCTCTATTCTTACCGCCAATAACGATAGCATTCTTTATATAGGTGCTGAACCTTAGCTGGCTCTCAATGTACTGAGGGGCATACTGGACTCCTGAACTTAGCTCACCCATATGCTCCAGCCGTTCCATAAATATCAGATGCCCGTCCTCATCGATATTGACGGCATCCCCGGTATGACACCAACCGCCTGCCAGGGTGGCTGCGGTTTTGGCCGGGTCTTTATGATAGCCGCTGAACATTGAGTCACTTCTAACCAGGAGTTCCCCCCCCTCGGTTATCCTGACCTCGGTGCCCAGTGCCGGCCGCCCCACACTCTCCAATTTGATTTCGCCGCTACTGTGGGAGGAAATGAAGCCAGCTTCGGTAGTGACATAGTTCTGCCTGAGCTCAATACCGATTGCATGGATTAAGCGGAGGGTATCCGGACTCAATACCGAACCTCCGGTGACGGCAAATCTGACTCTACTCAGCCCCAGCCGGTCCTTGAGGGGCTTGAATAGCACTAAATAGGCAATCCAGTGGGTAGCTCGCGACAACAGGCTCAGGTTTTTACCCTGGAGGTCAGCATCGGTAATCTTATGGCCCACCGGCAGGAATAGGTTATAGACGAATCGCCTTAGGGAAGAGGTGTAAATCATTTTTGCCTGAATATTGCTGACTAGACTCTCCCACTGCCGCGGACCGTAGGTCACTAAACTGGGTCCAACCTCCCGGGTATCTTCAGCGATGGTCTCCGGCTTCTCAGGGAAGTTCAACCTGGCGCCAGTCAGTAGATGCGGGATAGTAGCGAAAAAACTATCTCCCACCCAAGCCGCCGGAAAGTTGGACATCAAATCATCATTCTCATCTAGTGGATAGCGAATGATGAACTCCCGAGCTGTGTTTATCAGGGCATGGTGGGTAAGTATGACTCCCTTAGGCAGGTCGGTGGTTCCTGAAGTATAGTAAATAAAGGCAATATCATCCCCCTTCTGCTTCCTTACATTCTGCTCAAATAAGCCGGGGGCAGTCTCCTCATAAGCTTTACCCATCTTTATTACTTCGGCAAAGCTGATAAGGATAGGGTCGTTGTAGTTTTTCAGGCCTTTGGGATTCCAATAGATAATCTTCTTCAGTAGAGGTAGCTCTTCTTTGATTTCCAGGAATTTATCCGTCTGCTCCTGGTCATTAACTATAGCGAATTTGGCATCAGAGTGATCGGCGATATATTTCACCTCAGATGGAGCCGAGTCAACGAACATCCCGGTGGCAATACCTCCGGCTGCCTGAGTGGCAAACTCACCCCAAAACCATTCCGGCTCATTGTCCCCGATGATACAAACCACATCCCCCGGTTTAAGACCCAGGCCCACGAGGCCCAGTGAGAAATGCTTTACCTTTCCATAGTAATCCTGCCAGCTATACCCCTGCCAGATGCCGAACTCTTTCAGGCACATAGCCACCCGACAGCCCCATCTCTCACGGTTGTGCATAATAAGCTTAGGAATCGTATCCCAGTTCTCGGTTGGCATCATATTAACCCTTATTTTGCCCCCTTAACCCCTAAACTCAATAGAGAACGCTATACCCACATAATAAAAACCTCCCGCTTGGGGAGGTATTTTGTGCCTTTGATTTGCGATTAAATCTTCTTAGTGAGCTAAATATGTTCCATACCATACCCCCAAGCGCACCTAGGTGCGCCCGGTAAAGACGAATTTAGTCGTTCTCCGCTGCCTCTTATTGGTAGTAGGCATTACTCGACTCTCTACAGATTATAGTTGAGGTTATCACAAGGAAAATCGGTCTGTCAATACCGGGAACCTTGCTTACACTACGCGTTCCTTATACTTTAGACTGGAGTGGAAATATATCAATAAAGGGTGCTTAGTGACTCGGCTTAGCCACCGGTATAGTCGTCCCGGTAGCCTTAGCGATAAGCCTACCGTCTTGATTAGTCACCACTATCTCAGAGATACCAACCCGCCGACCGCTCCTTAGTACCCGACACTCAGCGGTGAGTTCATCATTTACCTCGGCACCAGCGACGAAATGGGTGTTGAACTGGGAGGCCAAACTGGGATAGGCCAGAGAATTGGAGGCATAAGCAAATGCCTGATCAGCCACCGCCATAACCATACCACCGAAGATTAGCCCATTAAAGTTTTGATATTCTGGTTTTAACTTCATGGTTACCTTAGCGTAGCCTGGAGTAAGCTCCAGCAACCTCATATCCAGGAAGGAGGCGATCGGCTCACCATCCCCTTTGGCTCTCAGTTCCGCCACATCCATAGACATCTTATCCATAATTCCTCCTTTTTCCAGAACCCACACCGTTTACGCTCAAGAATGACGTCCAGATAGAATCGGTTTAGTGGCTAATATAACCACTCTCCCCAGCAAATAAACGTGGAACAATTCTTGAAGGTTGACTAACCCAGGTTGAATTTTTGGGCAGCCTGACGAAACCCATCCAGGGAACCTTCCAGCGTCCTATCATCAACACAGTACGATACCCGAAAATAGCCTGGTGACCCGAAACCACAACCGGGCACAGTCAGCACCAGCCATCGTTGCAACTCCTTTACGAAAGCGACATCGTCCTTAAGAGGCGATTTGGGAAACAGATAGAAAGCCCCCTGTGGCTTTATCACCGAGTAGCCCATCTCACTCAGATGCTCATACAAAAAATCTCTCTTCTTTTGATACTCCGTAATAGGGACGGTCACTGACTGCAAGTGCCTCACAATATGCTGCATCAGGGCCGGGGCATTAACATATCCCAGTGTTCGGTTACAGTAGATGAAGCCCGCCACCAGTTCCTCCCGCTGGCTAAAAGCCGGGTGGACGGCGATGTAACCGATGCGTTCACCGGGCAGCGCCAGGTCTTTAGAGTGGGAGGTGACAATTATGCTACGCTGGTAATGAGGCCAGACATAGGGATATTTCCGGCCATCGTAGATAATCCGACGATAGGCCTCGTCGCTGATGAGAAAAATCTGCGTCCCGTATTGAGTCCCCTTTCTGCCGAGTAACTCCCCAAACTGATGTATCAAGTCCTCACTGTAGACAACCCCAGAGGGATTGTTGGGGGAATTTATGAGCACCGCCTTAGTCTTCGCCCCGATGGCAGTTTCAAGGACATCAAGCCGGGGCAGAAACTGCTCATCGGTATCTAAAACCTTAGCTATCCCGCCGTGATTATCAATATAGTTAATGTATTCTGGAAAGTAAGGGACAAAGAGGATGACCTCGTCTCCTTGATTCAGTATTGTTTTCAGCACCACGTTTAGGGCTCCGGCAGCACCACAGGTCATGATGATATCGTCCCTGGTGAACCTGATACCGGTCTCCAGTGAGAGCTGCGCCGCTACCGCCGCCCTTGTCTCCGCATAGCCAGCGTTGGCCATATACCGATGCCTACCCGGCAGCGGATTCTCGACCAGTCTCCTCAGCTCCCCACGAAACTGAGCCGGGGGTTCCATCACCGGATTACCCAGTGAAAGGTCAAAGACATTCTCCGCACCATACTGCTCTTTAAGTTCAGCTCCCGCCTCGAACATCCTCCGTATCCATGACCCCTGCGCCATACCTCGTTGCACCTTCTCAGAGATAGACACGCCGCATTTCCTTTCTGCCCTGGCTAAAGGCATCAATATTGAGTTGCTGAACCCCTGACGGTACGTGCTGAGAGATGATATCCTGCCAAACGCTAATCCTGAACGGTAGAAAAAGGGAGACACATCCCAGCAAGAACACATTAAGTGTTCTGATGTTACCCAGTTCTCTTGCCCGGCTGGTGCCATTGATGAAGTAAATGCGCTCGGAGTGTCGCCCCAGGATATCGGTTATCTCTTCATCACTGGGATAACGCTCATCACCCAGATTAACAGAGAGTGGCCGGAGCGCATGGTTGTTGACGATGGCTATCGCTCCCGGTCGGAGGTAGTGACTCCATCTAGCTGCTTCCAGCTTCTCAAAGGCAACCATTATGTCAACCTCACCCGCCTTGATTAAGGGTGACCAGACCTTGCGGCCTAGGCGCACATGACTGACGACGCTACCCCCCCGCTGGGCCATGCCTAAGGTATCCGTTTTCTTGACATCGTATCCGGCAGCCAGGGCTACCTCACTGATTATGTTGCTGGCCAGAATGACCCCCTGACCACCCACGCCGGTAATAAGCAAGTCAAACTTCTTCACGGTGATTTTGCCGCCTCACTCTTAGATTACTTTTTTAAATTGACTTCGTAACCTCAACTTCAGGTTGCGATATTATCGCCTGTCGGGGGCAAATCTGCTGACAAAGGCTACAGGCATCACCAACACATAAAGCAGCATCAATGTAAACCTGCCCGTTTTCACGCTGAATAGCAGGGCATCCAATAAGAAGGCAAATGTTACATTGGTTACATCTCTCGGTATCAATGGCTCTCGGTCCAGGGCGTTTTAGCACCTGCATTGCACAGACGCCACGGACGATAACCACGGAAAGCTCAGGACTATTCAAGGAACTCCTTAATGCGTCTCTAAGCCCTTCTATATTAAAGGCATCGATTACCTTAACATCACTACCCCCTATACCCCGAACCAGGCTTTCCAGCTCCACCGCCCTGGTTTTTCTGCCCTGCGCCGAAATACCACTACCCGGGTGGTCTTGGTGGCCGGTCATGGCAGTGGTCCCGTTATCCAGGATTGCAACCGTTAACTGACCCTCATTATAGACGGCATCTACCAGAGGGGTTATACCAGAATGCAGGAACGTGGAATCCCCGATAATAGCAACTACCCTACTGTCGATA
>DAOWJG010000199.1 GCA_030640485.1 Dehalococcoidales bacterium
CCCTAAAAGAAAAGGGGAATAGGGTTATTACCATTATGGGGGCCCGAACCAAAAACCTTATCTTCTGGGAAGAGGAGCTACGCAGTGTCAGCGACCGGTTAATAGTTACTACTGATGATGGCTCCTACGCTCGTAAAGGGCTGGTAACCGAACCCCTGAAGGAGTTGCTTGAAGCCGGCGGGGTTGACCGGGTTATTGCCATTGGCCCCAGCATTATGATGAAGTTCAGTGCTAAAACCACGGAGCCCTTTGGGGTTAAGACCATTGTCAGCCTAAATCCGATAATGGTCGATGGTACCGGAATGTGTGGCTGCTGTCGGGTATCTGTTGGTGGAGCCACCAAGTTTGTTTGCGTGGATGGGCCTGATTTTGATGGACACCAGGTGGACTGGGATTTACTTTTTGCCCGCCAGCGTATCTACCTTGATGAGGAGAAACGCTCTTTGGAGCAGTGGCAGCACCAATGTGCCAGTGATGCTTGAGTAAAAATTTGGAGTAGTTACCTATGGCAAAGCTTGATTTGAACCGGGTATCCATGCCGCGCCAGGACCCAAAATTACGGGCGGAAAACTTTAACGAGGTCGCCTTAGGCTATAGCGCCGAGCAGGCTAAGGCCGAGGCCAGCCGCTGCATTCAGTGTCCCAAGCGTGCATGTGTTGAAGGCTGCCCGGTAGACATTGATATCCCTGGTTTCATCGGGGCAATTCGCGATGATGACATGCCTGAAGCGGTAAGGATACTTAAGGATAAAAATAGCCTGCCCGGTATCTGTGGGCGGGTCTGCCCTCAGGAGACACAGTGCGAGGTGCAGTGTGCCCTGGATAAGAAGGGAGCCCCGATTGCTATCGGTCGTCTGGAGCGATATGTGGCTGACTGGGAGCGGGCTAATATGAAATCGGTAGGCTCGCCAGTAATCCACCCCCCCACCCCGACCGGTAAGAAAGTAGCCGTGGTTGGCTCCGGGCCCGCCGGACTGACCGCAGCCGCCGACTTGGCTAAGTTAGGACATAATGTTACCCTCTTTGAGGCGCTACATGTGGCGGGCGGAGTATTGATGTACGGTATCCCGGAGTTTCGGTTACCCAAAGAGATTGTGCAAGGTGAGGTGAACTATGTTATCTCTTTAGGGGTAGGACTGACACTAGATGCAGTGATAGGTAAGACGATAAGTGTCGATGAGTTACTTAGTAGTGGTTACCAGGCTGTTTTTCTGGGGCCCGGGGCTGGAGCACCGATGTTTTTAAATATCCCCGGCGAGAACCTCAATGGTGTCTATTCGGCAAACGAGTTCTTGACCCGGGTCAATTTGATGAAAGCGTATAGATTTCCTGAATATGACACCCCGGTGAAGGTTGGTAAGAGGGTAGGCGTAGTCGGTGGCGGTAACGTGGCAATGGATGCCGCCCGCTGTGCCCTTAGGCTTGGCGCTGAGGAGGTCTATATTATCTACCGGCGTTCTGAGGTGGAGATGCCGGCCCGGCGTGAAGAAGTAGAAAATGCCAGGGAGGAGGGCATCCAGTTTAAGCTGCTGACCAATCCCAAGCGATATATCGGTAATGACCAGAACTGGGTAGTTGCTATGGAGTGCTATCAGATGGAGCTTGGTGAGCCCGATGCCAGTGGTCGGCGCCGCCCGATTGCCATTCCCGGCTCGGAATACATTATTAAGGTTGATGTCGCCATAGCGGCTTTAGGCACCCGCCCCAATCCCATTATCCCTAAAAGCACCGAAGGTCTGAAAACCAGCCGGTGGGGCACAATTATTGCTGATGAGGTTAGTGGTCAAACCATGAAGCCAAAGGTCTGGGCAGGTGGTGATATAGTTACCGGTGCCGCAACTGTTATCAGCGCGATGGGCGCCGGCAAGCGCGCCGCCGCCAATATAGACGCGTATTTGAGGGGATAATATCCTTCAGTTTATCTTGTATAGGTGCCCGTAGGGAACCGCAAACACGCTGTTAGTTGACATCTTGTAGCTGAAGAATGTCGCCCATTTCTTTTATAAGCGTACGTGTTTTCTGGC
>DAOWJG010000048.1 GCA_030640485.1 Dehalococcoidales bacterium
CTCCAGGTTGATACCGCCAAAGGAGGGTTGCAGCCACTTGACTGCCTGAATTATCTCATCGGGGTCCTTAGTATCAAGGCAGATAGCGACCGCATCGACACCACCCAGGTATTTAAACAGAAGGGCCTTACCTTCCATTACTGGCATACCCGCTTCAGGGCCAATATCACCCAGCCCCAGAACCCTGGTGCCATCAGATACCACCGCCACCGTATTCCACTTATTGGTATATTCATAGACCTTCTCTTTATCATCCTTTATCGCCAGACACGGCGCCGCCACACCAGGGGTATACCAGATAGAAAAATCATTAATATCACGAACGGCACACTTAGCTACAGTCTGCATCTTACCGCGATAGAATGGATGCAGCCTCATGGCTTCCTCGGCTGGCTTACGTGCTTTGGCCAGAAGCTCCTCTTTGGTCATTCTCTGTGACATTGTCTCCTCCTTTAATCGCAGATATTCATATTTTCAGCAATTCGGCTACACCGTTAGTTCCCTCCAGTAGACATCCATACCCTTCAGCAATTTGGCGACATCACTAGGTTTCTCGGCTACTGCTACCCCCGCCGCCTCAAAGGCGCTAATCTTAGATTTGGCGGTTCCGGCACTGCCCATAATTATAGCGCCCGCGTGCCCCATGCGTTTTCCCGATGGAGCTAGTCTTCCCGCAATATAGGCTACCACCGGTTTCGGGTAGTTTATTTCTGCGATGTATCGAGCGGCCAACTCTTCAGCATTACCGCCGATCTCACCTATCAGAACCACCGCCTTGGTTTCCTCATCACCCTCGAACATCTCTAGGAGCTTAATAAAATCCAGGCCAGTAATAGCGTCACCACCGAGACCAACGCAGGTAGTCTGCCCCAAACCGGCGTCACTAATATGCTGGGCAATCTCATAGGTTAAAGTGCCACTTCTAGAGACGATACCTATAGTACCAGGGTGGAAAACACGGCTCGGCATGATACCAACCTTCACCCTCAGTCCGGGATTTATCACTCCAGGGGTATTTGGGCCAACAATTATGACATCTTCCTGCTTCCCAGCTCTGGTAATAAATTCGAGAGCGTCTTTTTGAGGAATGCCCTCGGTAATAATCACCAGCGTTTTTACGCCAGCGTCAAGGGCTTCAAGAACGGCATCCCGGGCGTGGCTGGCAGGGACAAATAGAATCGAGGTATTAGCCTCGTGATTACTAACGGCTTCCAAAACCGTGTTGTAGACGGGCACACCGCCCACCAGTCGTCCTCCTTTACCTGGAGTCACCCCAGCCACTATTCTGGTTCCGTAATATCGCATCAATGCCGTGTGAAATCTGCCTTCTTTCCCGGTTATCCCCTGAACCACAACTCTTGAGTTTCTACTTAGTATGCTTCTCAAACTAACTGGCCCCCAATTTTACCACTTCTTTAATCGCCTCTTCCATACTATGATAGTTATTAATCCCGGCCTGACGCAATATCCGAGCAGCTTCGTCCTCATTGGTGCCACTCACTCTTATAACCAGTGACTTTTTAATACTGGACTCGTTATGTGCCTGGACCACCGCTTCAGCCACTAAATCACACCTTGTTATCCCCCCAAGGATATTTACTAAAACCGCTTTTATCTCCGGTTTAGCCATGACCAGCATAATTCCCAGTTTAGTTTTCTCGGCTTGACCACCGCCACCTAAATCCAGAAAATTTCCCGGCCTGCCGCCAAAGAGCTGCACCATATCTATCGCTGCCATGACTAGGCCGGCACCATTGCCAATAATGCCAATATCTCCATCTAGATCTACATAGGCCAGGTTCTGCTTTCTGGCGCTAGCTTCTCTAGGGGTATCCTCCATTCCCAGGGAGCCTCTAGCCGCCAGTTCAGGGTGTCTAAAAACGGCATTATCATCCACTATTATTCTAGCGTCGGCAGCCGCAAACCTGCCGGAAGCTGTCTTGACTAGGGGGTTTATCTCAACCAGCTCAGTATCATAGTCCATAGCTATTTTATATAAGGTAGTGAGGATATCGGCAAACGCACCGGCATCAGCTTTATCCAGGTGAAAGCATTTCAGCATACTGACGGCATCTTTCTTACTGAAGCCAACGGTGATGTCAACCTGATGCCGCACTATCTTCTCCGGGGAAGCCCGGGCAATCTCTTCAATATCAACGCCCCCACTGGTGGAAGCCAGCACGATGTACGTTCCGGCCCCCCTATCTATTGCCAAAGAGGCGTAGAACTGGGCTGCTATATCCAGCCTTTCCTCAACCAGTAAGCAGTCTACTACGCATCCCTTAACGGTGCTGCCCAGCAGATTCGTGGCAACCTCCCCAGCCTCTTTAGCATCACTGACGAATACTATCCCCCCGGACTTACCTCGGCCCGATACCAGTATTTGGGACTTTAGTACTGCCGGTTTACCTATTTCCTGAGCTGCCGCCTGAGCTTCTGCGGGACTGCCAGCGATACTACCTCGGGGGATTAATATACCATATTGCCGCAGAATATTCTTGGCTTCAAATTCAAAAAGCTTCATCCTTCCCCCGCAGGTGTTATACCCCTATGCAAGGCATCATCAGATTGCACCCTATATACCAAGCGTAGCACTCAAGAATTTAAGGCCAGAAGCCGAGTAAAAAACAGAATTCAATTATGTGGGGATAACAGCCTCTTTCAGGTCTTGGGGCAACTTCACCTATTACCATCTTTCAGAGTCTTTATCGGCCTCGGTCGTGTTTCCGTTGGGTATTATGTGCCTTAATACGACGATGCTCAGCAACTCTTATAGAAGATTGTGGATATTATTCGGATTACCTCTATTTACTTGTCTGCTTGTTGCGCTATCGTATTTACTTTCTTATGCTCAACCAGTTCAATTGACACCCCATTAGTACCTGTGGGATTAAGAAAGGCTACCTTGGTCTCTCCGGCACCGCTTCTCGGTTTTTCATCGACGAGTGGAATTCCCTTTGCTTTAAGCGAATCTAGTGCTGCCTCAATATCACTGACCTCAAGGGCTAGATGGTGCAGTCCCTCCCCCCTTTTATCAATGAATTTGGCAATTCTCCCTTCGGGATCAGTTGACTCGACTAGCTCAATTTTACTATCGCCCACAGGGATCATGGCAATCTTCACCTTATGAGCTTCCACAACCTCTATATCCTGAACTGTTAGCCCCAGGGCATCGGTATATAGCTTTACGGCGTCCTCAATGCTCCTTACGGCAATCCCGATATGGTCAATCTTTTGTATCATAACCCCCCTCCGGTAAGTTTTCTTTTATAAACCGGGTAATTTCCTCAATCGGTGTGCCCGGCCCAAAGGTTTGAGCCATGCCTGCCTCTTTGATTTTAGGTACATCCTTCCTCGGTATGATGCCACCACCGATAAACAGGATGTCCCTACTGCCCCTCTCTCGGATAAGGTCTATCGTCTTGGGGAATAAAGTCATATGAGCACCAGATAGGCAACTCAGACCAACTACATCCACATCCTCCTGTATCGCCACCTCAGCAATCTGCTCAGGGGTCAGCCGCAACCCGAGATAGATTACCTCCATCCCGGCATCCCGCAAACCCCGGGCTAAGACCTTGACACCCCGGTCATGCCCATCCAGCCCCGGTTTGGCAATTAAGACACGTATTTTTCTATCAGGCACGATTGACACTCCCTAATTCACACTACACCTGGCTCTCGGTATTCTCCAAACACGTCCCGGAGGGCGTTACTGATTTCCCCAATCGTGGCGTAAGCCTTAACCGCCTCAATCAATACGGGCATGATATTCTCATCAGCTCTAGCGACATCACGCACTCTGTCCAGTGCCCGGCCCACCCGGTGGTTATCTCTCTCCTGCTTTAGTTTTCCTAACCTCTCTATCTGTCTTTTTTCCGCTCCGATGCCAATCTCAAAAATCTCAGCGGCTGGCTCCTCTTCTGAGGTAAATTTGTTAACGCCAATGATGACCTGCTGTCCAGAATCTACCGCCCTTTGATAGTTATAGGCGGAACTGGCAATTTCCTTCTGGATATATCCCTTCTCTATCGCCTTTAGGGCACCGCCCAACCTATCAATCTCAGTGATGTATCTCATCGCCCTATCCTCTATTTGGTCGGTTAACCATTCTACGTAGTATGCGCCGCCAAGCGGGTCAACGGTGTCAGCGACACCGCTCTCATCGGCAATTATTTGCTGGGTTCTTAAAGCAATCTGCACCGCTCCCTCGCTGGGCAGAGCCAGTGCCTCATCAAATGAGTTGGTATGCAGCGACTGACAACTGCCTAATACTGCGGCTAGGGCCTGCAGGGTTACCCTGATGATGTTATTCAAAGGCTGTTGTTCGGTCAGGGTAAAGCCATCGGTCTGAACATGATATCGTAGCATCATAGACCGGGGATTCTTAGCCCCAAACCTTTCCTTCATTATCCTGGCCCACATACGGCGTAAGGCCCTAAACTTGGCTACCTCTTCCAGAACGTTGGTATAGGCCGCAAAAAAGAATGAAAAACGCGGGGCGAAGGAATCGACATCCATTCCTCTATCTATCATCGCCTGAACGTAGGCAATTCCGTCAGCGATGGTAAAACCAGCTTCCTGAGCTGCCGTCGCCCCCGCCTCCCGCATATGGTAGCCGCTAATGCTTATTGAGTTCCACTGGGATAAGTTCTGGGCACAGTAAGCACAGAGGTCGGTGACGAGCCGCATTGACGGCGCCGGGGCAAAGATATAGGTATTTCGGGCGATATACTCCTTTAATATATCGTTCTGAACAGTTCCCCTGAGTTGCTCGGCAGTTGCCCCCTGCTTCTCGGCGGCAGCAATATACATCGCCAATATAGTTGCGGCGGTGGAGTTAATGGTCATTGAGGTACTTACTTCGGCTAATGGAATACCTTCCCACAGCCTCTCCATATCCTGGAGTGAGTCTATGGCGACGCCACACCGACCCACCTCCCCTGCCGAAAGTGGGTGGTCTGAATCATAGCCCTCCTGGGTAGGTAAGTGGAAGGCAACACTGAAACCGGTCTGCCCCTGCTCATATAGATACTTATAGCGCTTATTCGTCTCTTCTACCGTGGCAAAGCCGGCATACTGGCGCATCGTCCAGAGTCTGGTCCTATAGCCGCTGGACATTATATGTCTGGTGTAGGGATACTCACCGGGAGGAGCAATATCCTCCTCTTGGCACCCCCCCACATCGGCTGGGGTGTATACCCGGTTAACTATAGTGCCACCAACTGTGGTCCTAAATTCCTTCTTTCGCTCGGGTTTCTCTCCGCTCTTCTTCTTTTCCGACATACCTCTTGCCTACTCTGAAGATAGGGCTGATATTACGACTACTCCACAATGCATCCTCTAGACCTGACCCGGCTCTTCCTGAACAAACCAAGTTGTAATCTTAACAGCTTTTACGGCGTTTGTCTATCTCCTGGTAGAGTTCCTCAATACCGATATCATTTATGGCTTGAGTAGTGATAACTGATGGCTCAGTTTTTCCGTGACCATACCCCAGTGCGGCTCTAAATTCGCCAACCAGTCTTTCCGCCCCCTCGCGGTCGGCCTTATTGACGACAATAATATCGGCCACTTCTACTATACCGGCCTTCAAGGCTTGGACATCATCACCGGACTCCAGTACCAGAACCAGCACGGTAGTATCGGCTATCTGGGCAATACTTAGTTCCGTCTGCCCAACACCAACCGTCTCAATAATAATAACGTCCTTACCAAAGGCATCCAGTAGTTTTACTGCCGCCTCGACAGCATTAGATAGACCACCATGACTGCCTCTGGTGGCCATACTCCGAATAAACACCCCGTCATCCAGGTAGTGCCTCTGCATTCTTACCCTGTCGCCCAATACGGCACCACCGCTGATTGGGCTACTTGGGTCCACGGCTATAATCCCCACCGACAGTCCTTTATCTCTAATCCTGGTAGCCAGCTTGTCTACCAGGGTACTCTTTCCTGAACCGGGGGGACCGGTAATACCTACGGAGTATGATTTCCCCCGGTGGGGGCGGAGCCTATCCAGTATTTCCGGAAGGGCTGGGCCCTCATTTTCCGCCAAAGAGATTAACTGTGCCAGAGACTTCCTGTCACCGGCCAGCATACTGTTTACCAATTTGGCTATGCTACGGGTCATCAAATTAAGATACGCTCCTACCGCTATCCAAAAACCTTCTCAC
>DAOWJG010000202.1 GCA_030640485.1 Dehalococcoidales bacterium
CTCAAGTTCGCCAGCATTTTTAGGGGTGAGCTAGTCACAGAGACCATGCTTATCCAGGGCGTTAACGATAGTAGCGGGGAAATTGAGAAAATAGCTGGCTTCCTGGCAGAGCTAAGGCCAAATACGGCCTATCTGGCTGTCCCCACCAGACCACCGACTAAGAAGACAGTAGCCGCGGCCAGTGAGCCAGTGGTCAATATGGCCCACCAAATCTTTAGTCAGCGATTAAGCAGCGTAGAATATTTAATTGGCTATGAGGGGAATGCCTTTGCCTTCACGGGTAGGGTTGAAGACGACTTACTTAGCATTACTTCAGTGCATCCCATGAGGGAAGAAGCCGTTATAGCATTGTTGAGGAAGGCTGGTAGAGATTGGGAGGTCATAGAAAATCTAATAAGGGAAGGCAGCCTTATAGAATTAGCCTATCAGGGAAGAAAATTTTATATGAGGAAATTGCCCCGAGATAATAGGAATTCTCAGACCTTAGAGGCAGGGGGTTAGTGTTACAGGTAAGGAGAGACCTCTGTCTGGGCTGTGGGCTTTGCGTCCAGAGTTGTCCCAGACGGGCAATATCACTGCTATGGGGTCAGGCTGAGATAGACCCATATAGGTGTATCCCCTGCTGTTTGTGTCGGCAGGTATGCCCACAAGGCGCAATTATAGAGCTGGTTCCGATATCAGGGGATGAGTTGCAAACCACCGTTACTACTTTAAAGCAAAGGGTAGAAGACCTGATTGCAAGCATTGAAAAGCTGAGATGTTAGCCATTGTGGAGGTGGACTGGTTGTGAAGACCTACCTTGATTGCATACCCTGTTTTTTGCGGCAGGCTCTGGAGGCTGCCAGGGCCGTAACCGGTGATGAGAAGGTTCACCGCCAGGTACTTGACTCAGTAGCCAGCCTGCTATCCAAATTACCGCTGGAGGTTACTCCACCGGAGATTGCCCAGCAGGTCTATAGGATTATCACCGAGCTCACCGGTAGTAGCGACCCGTATCATAAGGAGAAGTGGCGGGCCAATCAGCAGGCTTTGGCTTTCTATCCCCGGCTCAAGGAAGTGGTGGCTGGCTCCGATGACCCTCTGCTTACCGCCTGCAAATTGGCGATTGCCGGTAACGCTATAGACCTGGGGCCTGATTTTAAATACGCAGACATAGGCTCGATTATAGAGGCAGCTTTGTCATCTTCGCTGGCTATTAATGATTACCACAAATTTCGGGATAGCATTAAAAACTCTCAGCATGTCTTATATCTGGGAGATAACGCCGGTGAGATTGTCTTTGATAGAATACTTATCCGGGAGCTTCGGCGGATTAAGGATTTAAAGATAGATTTTGTGGTGAGGGAGCAGCCAATCATAAACGATGCTACCTTCGCTGATGCGGTATATGTTAGCCTGGACAGGGTAGCCGATATTGTCTCCAGTGGCTCTGATGCCCCGGCGACGATTCTTTCTCAGTGCTCCCCGCAAATGCTGAGACTGTATCACGCTGCGGATACCATAATTGCCAAGGGGCAGGGAAACTACGAGTCATTGAGTGAAGAGAGGAAGAACATCTTCTTCCTCCTTAGGGTTAAGTGTCCCGTAATTGCTAGGTTGTTGGGTGCCAGTGTCGGTGACGCCGTCTTAAAGAGGCAGGATACCGTTTCCCTGGCTGATTAAAGCCTTGTGGTATTCTATTAACACTACTTGTGAGTAACGATTTTCTGGCTATATTTGAAAAGATTGTGTTTTTACGTTATAAATGAGGTATTAAACCGCTAAGGATTTTTCTCTTGCGGACTCAACCTTTAGACAGTTTTACCGGGGGAGGTCTTAGATTTGGCTAAAAAAAAGAAGGAGAGGGAACACAAACGCGAGTTTACCAAGCACCAGCTTAGCCGGCAGCAGCAGCAAAAAAGAAGACAGCGTATCTTTCTTATTGTCGGGATTAGTGTTATTGCGGTCGTTGCCGGGGTTATCGGGGGCGGATGGTATAAAAACGAGTACCTCCCGGTGCGTGAGACGGTAATTAGAGTAAACGATACCGAGTTTAATATGGGCTACTACGTGGATATGCTCGAAGTTCAGGGGCGGCTCTATAAGCAAATCTATGGACCAGAGCAGGCTTACTTGTATATGCAACCCCTGGCTGATGAAGTGGAGAGATTCATTCAGCAGACTGAGCTGATGAGACAGGCGGCTGAGGGCTTGGGCATCGTGGTTAGCGAGCGTGAAGTTGATGAGGGGATTGGGGAATACGACCCGCCTCTGGGTGAGAACTATCGAGAGATGGTGAGGCGTGATATATTAGTCCAGAGGTTGCTGGACGAGCACGTTGAGCAGGAAATACCACTCTCTGCTGAGCAGAGGCATATAATGGCTATGTTTCTGGAGAGCGAGAGCCAGGCAATTAGCGCCAGGGCGAGATTGGCGGCGGGTGAAGATTTTGCGGCCCTGGCCGGTGAACTTTCTCTGTATGACCTATTATCTCAGAATGGAGACGGTGACTTTGACTGGCACCCTAGGGGTATTTTATCGGAAAGGTTCGGGCTTCCCATACTTGAGGACCATGCCTTCTCCGCTGAAGTAGGCGCCTTGAGCCAGCCACTCCATGATGAGACTAGAGCCAAGGATGTTGGCTACTGGCTGGCTGAGGTGTTGGAGCGGGATGAGGATGAAGAGGGTGAACTGTTTCATGTTCAGGTAATGCTGTTGGGCAGTGAAGAAGAGGCGCAGGATATAAAGGCTCGGCTGGAGAGTGGTGAAGATTTTGCGACTCTGGTAGAAGAGTATTCCCAGCACGATGCCTCCAAGGAAGATGGCGGTGATTTGGGCTGGCTGGCTCTGGAAGATATCTATGCACCCCTTGAGGACTTTGTGCTTAATGCTGAGCTGGAAACACTGAGTGAGCCGGTGCGGGATGATACGGTGGTGACTAGAGGCGGTTACTGGCTGGTTAAGGCCGTAGATAAGGAAGATAGTCGGCAGATTTCGGATGAGGATAGGGATTTCTTAAAGGCTAGGGCTTTGGATGACTGGGTCGCTTCACTGTGGGATGACCCGGAAAATGAGGTTGAAAGCTATCTGGATAGTGACAAAAAGGCATGGGCGATTGAAAGGGTTCTGGGCAGCTAAAACTAAACTAGGGGTATTACGGCGATGAGCAAAAAGAGTATCGGGATTGGCTTAATGGGATTGGGGGTAATCGGGGAACAGGTGGTTAAGGTTCTGAGCGATAAGGCTGAGGTTCTGGCTAGCCAGGTTGGTTGTCCTCTGGTGCTACGTAAGGTAAAGGTGCTACCCCAGGATTTAGCCCGACCGCAGGCAAAGAAGATGGATTCTCAGCTCTTTACTACCGATACCGACGAGTTTTTTGCGGAACCGGAGATAGATATCGTCGTTGAAGCCATTGGGGGTGAGAACCCGGCTCTGGAGTATCTCATCAGGGCACTTTCCGATGGCAAACAAGTAGTTACCTCCAATAAAGAAGTCATTGCCAAGCACGGGACAAAGCTACTGGAGCTGGCAGGGTATAAGGGGGTCGGGCTTCGTTATGAAGCCAGCGTTGGTGGTGGTATCCCTTTAATTTCGCGTTTTCAGTA
>DAOWJG010000054.1 GCA_030640485.1 Dehalococcoidales bacterium
AAAGCCGATTCCCTGGACATGGTTCAGGTGCTGGTAGCCCTGGAGGACGAATTCGGCATTGAAATTCCTGATGAAGATGCCCAGAATTTTAAGAACTTCGGTGATTTTGTTAGCTACGTCAAAGGCCGTCTAGCTGACAAAAGCTAAGAAAAAGGTAATGCTTAAAGGCAAGGTAGCTCTGGTAACGGGTAGTTCTCGTGGCATCGGTAGAGCCATAGCCCTAAAACTGGCTGGAGAGGGAGCCGATGTCATCGTAAATTTCTTTCGTCGGCGTGAATCTGCCGAGCAAACAGCTAAGGACATTGAAAAGCTAGGGGTAACCAGTAAGATTATCAAAGCCAATGTCGGCGACCCGGAAAAGATTAACGAAATGTTTGATATAATTACCAGCAGCTTCGGTCGGTTAGATATATTCATAAATAACGCTGCCTCCGGTCTGCCTCGCTCAGCCCTGGAGCTGGATACCAAAGCCTGGCAATGGACGATGGACATAAATGCCCGGGCACTCCTCCTCTGCACCCAGCGTGCCGTTAAGCTCATGGAAGGGAGGGGGGGTAAGGTAGTGGCGGTTTCCAGTCTGGGTTCGTCTCTAGTATTGCCCGGTTATGTCGCCATTGGCGTATCCAAGGCTACCCTTGAAGCCTTAACTCGCTACCTGGCAATAGAGCTGGCCCCCAAGAACATTTGTGTTAACACGGTAGCCGCCTCACTGGTTCCAACCGAAACCGGCATGCTTTACGCCAGAGGGGGACAACAAGGAGGCGACTCTCCGTTACCGACAACACCGGCGGGTAGACTGGTAAGT
Source organism: Dehalococcoidales bacterium (assembly GCA_030640485.1). Taxonomy (GTDB): domain Bacteria; phylum Chloroflexota; class Dehalococcoidia; order Dehalococcoidales; family UBA5760; genus UBA5760. Next base: position 806 of record DAOWJG010000054.1, read on the forward strand.
GCCGAAGATATTGCCAATGTGGTTGCCTTTTTGTGCTGTGAGGAGGCTTTCATGATACGAGGACAGACAATTGTTGTTGATGGAGGCACCTCGCTAGCACCCTTCAGTCTTATGAATAAAGGAGAGGATAACTAACATGAAGCGAGTCGTAGTTACCGGAATGGGTGTCATTTGCCCTCTGGGCCTAAATATGGAGGAGTTTTGGACAAATCTGGTGGCGGGCAAATCAGGCATTAGTCGGATTAGCTGTTTTGATGCCAGTAACTATCCAGTAAAAGTAGCCGGTGAGGTAAGAGGCTTTGACCCGACAAAATATATGAACCTAAAAACGGTTCAACGCACGCGGCGGGGGGTTCACTTCGCTATCCCGGCTACCAATGAAGCCGTGGCTCGAGCCAACCTGGATATGAGCAAAGAGCAGCCAGAAAGGGTGGGCATTATCTCCTCTAATATGATGGAACATAGATTTATCGCCGAGGGGTGGAGTCTGCTCAAGGGAGGACGAAGAGCTGACCCACTGTTTTTTACTAAGGCGTCCCCCAGTGTCATATCCCTACAAGTAGGCATGTTACTCAGGGCGAGAGGCCCCAACACCAGTGTCAACAGCCTCTGTGCCAGTGGCACGGATACTATCGGGACCGCCCTGAATTTCATCCGCTTAGGCTATGCCGATGTCATGATAGCCGCTGCCTCTGATGCCTCGCTGGATGAAATGACCATATCCGCTTTAAGTGTACTGGGTGCCCTGACTAAAGAGCCAGACCCAGATAAGGCGAGCCGACCCTTTGACCTCAATCGCAATGGCTTCATCTACGGGGAAGGGTGTGGAGTGCTGGTACTAGAGAGCCTGGAGCATGCCCAGAAGCGAGGAGCACCAATTCTGGCTGAGGTGGCTGGAGCCGGCTGGACATTTGATGCTTATGACGCAACCGCCCCCCAGCCGGAAACCGAAGCGCTAGCCATGAGAATCGCTCTCCAGAATGCCAGCGTAAAACCGGAAGAGGTTGATTACATCAACGCCCACGGCACCAGCACCAAACTGAATGATGTCAGTGAAACTAGAGCCATCAAGATGGTTTTCGGAGATAAGGCTTATAAAATTCCCATAAGCGCCCATAAGTCTATGTTTGGTCACATGGTAACCGCCGGTGGTGCCGTTGAGTCTATTGGTGCCATATTAACCATGAACAACGGGATTATTCCACCCACCATACACTACGAAACCCCCGACCCAGACTGCGACCTAGACTATGTGCCCAATGTAGCTCGTAAAGCGGAGATAAATATCTGCCTGAAAGACAGCTTTGGTCTTGGTGGGCAAAATTGTTGCCTCATTCTCAAAAAATTTAAGGAGACTTAGGGATGAGTAATAAGGCATCTTTAGAATTAGAGGGCAAGGTATCACTGGTAACCGGGGCTTCCCGCGGTATCGGCAGAGCCATAGCCCTTAAGCTTGCCAGTCTGGGGGCTAGAGTAGTCATTAGTGATATAGCCAAAGAGGCTGCCGATAGGGTGGTTGATACCATAATAGGTCAGGGCGGAGACGCCTTTGCCGTGGAAGCCGATGTCAGAGATAGCGAAGCCGTAAAGGCTATGGTAGGCGAGATAACTGACCGCTGGGACAAGATTGATATCCTGGTAAATAACGCCGGTATTAACCGAGATACCCTGTTACTCAAGATGTCCGACGAAGCCTGGGATGATGTCATAAATACCAATCTAAGGGGAACCTATACCTGTACTAAATTTGCCTTACGCTCGATGATGAGACAGCGCTGGGGACGGATAATAAGCATGGCCTCGATTGCGGGCATCATCGGCAACGCAGGGCAAACCAATTATGCTGCTTCTAAAGCGGGAATTATTGCCTTCACCAAGAGCATCGCTAGAGAGGTAGGCTCACTTAATATAACCGCCAACGCTATCGCTCCGGGATTTATTACCACCGAGATGACAGATAAATTACCCCAAGAGAGGAAAGAAGCCATTCTGCCCATGATTTCACTAAGGCGCTACGGTAAGCCGGAAGAGGTGGCTGAGCTGGTAGCCTTCTTAGCCAGTGAACGGGCGAGTTATATCACCGGGCAGGTTATTG
>DAOWJG010000093.1 GCA_030640485.1 Dehalococcoidales bacterium
AAATTAGCTCACTCCCACTAAAGTTACTCACTAATAAAGGAGGTTTTTTCTATATGCCAAAAGATAATGTTGTTTGGGGTAATCCCGGTGCTTTAGGATTAGCCGGCTTTGGTTTCGCTACTATTTTACTAAACATACATAATATTGGTTGGATACCCAGTACCATGCCCCTGATCTGGGGATTCTTTTGGGGAGGGATGGCTCAGGTTATTGCCGGGATAATTGATGCTCGCCGGGGAGACACCTTCGGGCTGACGGCCTTTATTTCCTTTGGTCTGTTCTGGATAGGACTTGGCTTTGCCTTCCTCCTGGAATGGCTGGGTATAGTTACGCTTGACAATCTTGGTCTAGCCTGGGCGATGATAGCCTGGGGCATATTTACCGGCTGTATGACAGTTGGCGCCCTTAAAATATCACGATTACATGTCGTTATATTTACCTCACTAACAGTACTCTTCGGACTGCTGGCAGCACATTTCCTTGGTGTTATACCGGCCTATGTTGCTGGCATAGAGGGAATCTTCGTTGGTGCTTCCTCAGTTTACGGCGCAGCAGCCATCATCTTGCATGCCCAATACCGACGCTGGGTACTCCCTATCGGGTTATTCCCGGCTGTCTCCAAAGAGCCTGAGCCGGCCCCGAAGATACCCTAAAAAGTCACCATTCAGCTATGCTCCTCGGGGACTCTTCAGCCACGAGTCCCCGAGGAAAACCATCCCGGTTTAACCTATGCAGGGCTTTCTTGGTATCACTGGCAATCCGGGCTTTATCACACTGCCTCAAGCGGCACTTAAACAGCCAGTAGGTAAACTCCTTTAATTCGGTTAGACCGATAGATCTAAGATGGGGATAGCCTTTTTCTTTTCTAAAACGCTTAAGCAATACTCCCCTAGTAGCCCCATATATTCGCCGATAGACCTCACTGGCAATATCACCATCCCTACTATAACCCGCAGTCCGTCTCTCCTTGCGTACCTCCTCCTGCACCGCCAGAAATAAAGCCTCTTCCACGGTAATGCCATAAAAGTAATTAAGATATTGACGATACTTACTATTACCGATGAGTTCTTTAAATTCCTTTGCCGGAAGTTTAAGTGGTGGCTGCCCATGGAAAAGGAGCGCCATCTTCTCATCATCAGGCAGTAAACCATCCACGGTCTCACACAGGCGATCCGCCAGAAGCAGCCAATCAAAAGCTTCACCAGCAATAAGGTAACAATAACGGCGCCCATTATACAATTCCTCAGTCATAGCCCACTGCCCGATAGCCTCAAGCAGGGCGATATACCAGTGCTTACCGCCAGTAATGGCCTGCTTCAAATACCTTATGGCTGCAGCATCACTACCAAGTGCTAACTGAGAAGACGGCAACCGGTTATCTAAATTCACCATTTTCCCACACCGGTCCTAGTGTTTAAGATAGGCGACAATCTCCTCCAGAGGTCGAGTATTCAGTATATCCGCCGCCGGACACCAACCCCGCCTGGCTACCCCAATGCCAAAGCGCATAAAATCAAGGTGCTCACTACTATGGGCATCGGTGCCAATAAGTAACCTGACCCCGAGTTCTCTCGCCCGATAGGCATGGGTGTCCTTGAGGTCAAGCCGACTGGGCATGGCATTTATTTCCAGGGCAGTATCAGTTCCAGCCGCCACCTGAAAGATAGCCTCCATATCCACCGCAATTGGTTCTCTATCCGGTAACAGGCGGCAGGTGAGATGCGCCAGCACATCAACATTAGGGTTCTCTATCGCCTTTATAATCCGCCCTGTCATCTGCGCCTCACTCTGGTTCATCGCCGAGTGCACCGCCGCGGTAACAATATCCAGCTCCTCAAGCAGCTCATCAGGCATATCCAGACTGCCGTCAGCCCGAATATCCACCTCCATACCACTAAAGATATGAATACCACCGACTTTCTGGTTAAGCGCCTTAATTTCTGCTATCTGCTGCCTCAGTCGCTCCGCATCCAGTCCATGGGCTATGCCCCGCCCTGCCGAGTGGTCCGAAATCCCCAGATACTGATAGCCCCGGGCTTTAGCAGCTTGAGCCATAGCCTCAAGGCTGTCATGTCCGTCACTCCAGCCAGTATGAACATGAAGGTCTCCCCTGATGTCAGATAGCTCAACTAACCGGGGTATGGTGCCCTGCTCAGCCCTGGCTATCTCCTGCTGGCCTTCCCGTATCTCAGGGGGGATAAACTGTAGACCCTGCCGCTCATAAAAAGCTTCCTCCGTAGCGAACTTTTCTAACTCCTCCGCTACCAGATTAGTAATGCCATACTCCGATAGCTTTAATCCCAGCCGGTGTGCCCTATCCCTGAGGTTAATGTTATGCTGTTTACTGCCCGTGAAATACTGTAGTAAAGAGCCAAACGAGTCGTGCTCTACAATTCTTAAGTCAACCTGAAGCCCCCCGGAAACAACCACACTCGCCTTTGTCGTGCCGCTGGCTAAGACCTCTCTTACCTGAGGCAGGTTAACAAAGGTCTGGATTGCCTCGCGGGCATTATCCGCGGTGCCCATCAGGTCAATATCACCAATCGTTTCCCGGAAGCGCCGTAGACTCCCCGCCGGGGTCAGGTTCTTTAGCCCTGCCACCCTACTAAGCCCGGCTAAAATCTCATCCACTACCGATAGTGCCTCACCGATGGGAATACGCTGGTCTTTCCTTCTCAGGGCTTGAAGATGATGCCGGATGTTTTCCGCAGTCTTATCGCCCATGCGGGGTAACGATGCCACCCTACCCCCAACGATGGCTGCCTCCAGCTCATCTATTGATTTTATGTCAAGCTCCCGGGTAAACAGCATGGCTGTCTTGGGTCCGATGCCGGGCACATCAAGCAGGGTGCTAATCCCTTCCGGGAACTCAGCCTTTAATGTCTCATAGTAGTCGAGACGACCCGTGATTACCAGTTCGGTAATCTTCTTGGCGATTGCCTCCCCCACCCCCACCACCTCCTTGAGCCTGTCCTCCTTTACCAGCTGCTCCAGCTCCTGCGGCAGGTGCTCAATGGAAAACACCGCCCTCTGGTAAGCCCTTATCTTAAATACGTTCTCCCCTTTAAGCTCCAGGAGGTCAGCAATATCCTGAAATACCTTGGCAAACTCACTGTTTTTCACTGGTGGTGAGCCTCCCGTTTATCCACTCCCAATCCGGATCACCATGATTAAAGAATGACTTAAAATTATCCTTCAGCC
>DAOWJG010000098.1 GCA_030640485.1 Dehalococcoidales bacterium
ACCATATACCGATGATGAACTCCTGAGAGCCGGTGAGCGAATATGGAATCTGGAAAGGCTCTGGAATCTGAAGGCGGGGTTTACGAAGCAGGATGACACGCTACCGCCGAGAATATTTAATGAGCCAATATCATCCGGACCCTCCAAGGGTGAGGTGTTTGAGCTTGACCGGATGCTCCCTGAGTACTACCAGCTGAGGGGTTGGGATGAAGAAGGCAGACCAACCAAGGAGAAGCTGGAGGGACTTGGTTTAAAGATGTAGCCTTACCAAAGAAAGTCGAGGCTTACTTCGCCGGAGACTAGAAGGTTAAAGTAATGTCTCCTGCTTAAGGGGGGAGTTGCTAAGAGCAAGGTAAAGTCTGGGACAAGGCCAACTTAGAGACTCCCCCTTTCCTGTAATCCACACTTGTAAACGGCCTACCGGATTGACCTATGGGATAATCAGGTAATTCGTGCTAAAATAGTGGGACTTTAACGGTTTTAAGATAGAGGGGGTAAGAGAGTGTCAGAAGGCACTGGCATTGAGGGGTTCATACGTTCGAATCTGGTTAGTTTTGATGGTTACAGTGCCCGAGAGTCTCCGGAGACACTGGAAACGAAGCTTGAAGTCCCGGTAGAAAATGTTATTAAACTGGATGCCAACGAGAATCCGTATGGTTGTTCGCCGAGGGTAAACCGGGCGCTGGCTACCTGTCCCGACCTGAATATCTATCCTGACGCCGGACAAACTGAGCTGAGGGAACTGCTAGCGGGGTATACTGGTATTGGTGCCGAGCATATCGTAGCCGGTAGCGGTAGTGGTGACCTGATAGACCTTATTTTGCGTTTGCTTGTTGAACCGGGGGACGAGGTAATTGCTTGCGTTCCGGCCTTTACCATGTTTCGTTTCAGTACCAGAATGTATGGCGGTAGGCTGATTGAGGTATCCAGGGATAAAGATTTTGCCGTTAGTGTTAGCGCGGTAAAGGCGGCGACAAGCAAAAGAACGAAGATAATACTGGTGGATAACCCCAATAATCCTACCGGAAACCTGACCTGCCAGAGTGACATCCTGGAGATAGTTGATAGCGGGCTACCGGTACTGGTGGATGAGGCTTATGTTGAATTTGCCGGGGAGACGGTGGTGCCATTAGTCAGTCAGTATAAAAACCTGATAGTGCTGCGGACATTCAGTAAATGGGCGGGGCTGGCTGGTCTAAGGGTTGGTTATGGCATTTTCCCACCTGAAATCGCTAATTACCTGATGAAGATTAAGCTCCCGTATAGTGTGAATATGGCAGCTATAGTGGCCGTTCGAGAATCACTAAAGGATATTGATTACTTAATGGATAATGTCATGGCTATCATCGCCGAGAGGGACAGGCTTTTTAGAGAATTAAAAAAAATAAAATTCTTAACTCCGTTTCCTTCGCGGGCTAATTTTATTCTTTGTTCGGTTCGGGACGGGTTGGCCAGCGAGTTTCATCAGAAACTGCAAAGAAAGGGAATACTGGTTCGTTACTTTGACACACCCAGGTTGCGAAATTCTATTCGTATTAGTGTGGGTAAACCGGAGCATACCGATGCCTTGATTAAGGCACTCCGGGAAACAGAGGAGGAGATAAATGGCTAATAGAGAATCCATCGTCAAGCGGGAGACCAAAGAAACCAACATTAACCTGGAGCTTAACATTGATGGTCGTGGCCGGTGGGAGATGAATACCGGAATCAGGATGTTTGACCACCTGCTCTCACAGCTGGCTCAGCACGGACTATTTGACATAAAGATTTCAGCCACCGGTGTTGATCAGCACCACCTGGTGGAGGATGTTGCCATTTGTTTGGGTAAAGCCCTTGGTGAAGCTCTGGGAGAGAAGCGGGGCATTATCAGAATGGCTGATGCGGCGGTGCCCATGGATGATGCCTTAGCCATGGTGGTGGTGGACTTAAGTGGCCGGGGATACCATGTACTGGACCTGCCTTTTAGTGATAACGATATGGCTGGTTTTCCTACTGACCTTATTCGCCACTTCCTGGAGACTTTTGCTATCGAGGCTAGGCTTAACCTGCATGCCAAAATTGCTTACGGTACCAATGACCATCACAAGGCGGAAGCCCTGTTCAAAGCCCTGGGCAGAGCCTTGGACGCTGCTACCAGGATTGACGAGCGGATTAGCGGTGAACTCCCCACCACCAAGGAGTTTTTAGAGGGGTAGGTGCCGTTTACTGTGATAAACTATCCCAGCTTCCTGCCCGTCAGTCTCTCGTAAGCCTCTCGGTATCTCCTGGTGGTAGCCTCAATCACCTCTGGGGGTAGCATGGGGGCAGGCGGTTCTTTATCCCATCCTGAGGAGACAAGCCAGTCCCGAACCGGCTGCTTATCATAGCTCGGTTGTGGCTGACCGACTTTATAGGGCTTGGCATCCCAGAAGCGGCTTGAGTCCGGGGTCAGTAGCTCATCAATGAGAATGAGCCTATCGCCATCCAGCCCAAATTCCATCTTGGTATCAGCGACAATAATGTCGCTGGCTTGAGCATACTCCCGGGCGTAGTGGTAAATAGCTAGGCTCTTCTCCTTTAATTCCTCAGCTAGGGTTTCACCCACCATCTCTTTCATCTCATCCAGGCTGAGCGGCTGGTCATGCCCGCTCTCCTCCTTGGTGGTCGGGGTGAATAGCGGTTGTGGTAGTTCCTGACTTTCCATGAAGCCTTTGGGTAGAGATTCTCCATTGATGGTGCCCTGCTGCTGGTATTCCGCCCAGGCTGACCCGGAGAGGTAGCCACGTACCACGCATTCAATCGGGAGGCGCGTTACCTTTTTAACAATCATAGACCGTCCCGTAAGGTAGGCAGGGTAGGGAAATCGGCTTGCCGTGGGGAGGTAGTTATCAATAGAGCGAGTATCATCAACGGCTTTTATTAGGTGGTTAGGGACAAATTTCTCCGTCTTTTTAAACCAGAAAGCCGAGAGCTGGTTAAGCACCAAACCCTTGTCAGGAATGCCGCAGGGCAATACTGAGTCAAAGGCTGAGATTCGGTCAGTGGCGATGATAAGTAGTAGATTACCCAATTCATAGGTATCCCGCACCTTACCGCGGAAAAATAGGGGCAGGGGGAGGTCGGCATTTATCAGAACTTGTGGGCTAGTATTCATATTGTTCTCGGAGCCAGGTCAGTGGGTGCTGTGGTGCTGGCTTTCCCTTTCCATTGCGTTTCGGTTAATCCTACCCGCTTGAAGATGTCATCAATGTAGCGCAGGTAGTACTGCTCGTTAAAAAGTAGCTCAAGCTCGTCTGGTGGCAAAACGGCAGTAACCTCGGCATCAGCCTTGAGCAGGGTAAAGAAGTTCTTGTTCCTCTCCCAGGCCTTCATGGCATTTCGCTGTACCAGCTCATAGGCCTTCTGTCGCGATAGCCCCTTATCAATCAGGGCGAGCATTATTCGCTGGGAAAAAATCAGGCCTTTGGTAAGGTCCAGGTTTTGTTTCATCTTTTTGGGATAGACCTCTAAACCCGTCATTACCGAGATAAAAAGATGAAGGCAGTAGTCTAAGGCAAGGCAGGAGCCAGGCAGGATTATCCGTTCGGTAGAGGAGTGGCTGATATCTCGCTCGTGCCAGAGAGCAATATTTTCCAGTGAGGTTAGGGCGTAGCCCCTTACTAATCGGGCTAAGCCGCAGATTCGTTCGCAAAGCTCGGGATTGCGTTTGTGGGGCATTGCCGAGGAGCCAGTCTGGCTGGCGCCGAAGGGTTCGGCTACCTCTCGAACCTCGGTTCGCTGCAAGGCCCTAATCTCGGTGGCAAACTTCTCTAGGGAGCCAAAGGCTATGGCTAGGGTGGTGGTAAATTGAGCATGACGGTCACGCTGCAGAATCTGACTTGATACCGGAGCTGGGGCAAGCCCTAATTTGGCACAGGCCTTCTCTTCAACCTCAGGGAGTAGTGTCGCATAAGTGCCGACGGCTCCGGAAATCTTACCGACGGCAATGGCCTTTTTAGCGGCGTTAAGCCTTTGCCGATGGCGTTTCATCTCCTCAACCCATAGCGCCAGTTTTAGACCAAAGGACATTGGTTCGGCGTGGACGCCGTGGGTACGACCAATCATAATCGTATATTTATGCTCTATTGCCTTTTGTGCCAGCACTGAGATGAGGTCTTTTATATCTTGATTAAGGATTTCAATTGCCTCAACCAGCTGAAGGCTGAGGGCAGTATCTATTACATCGGAGGAGGTAAGACCGAGGTGAATAAAGCGCGATTCATTACCCAGGCTTTCCGCTACCGAACCAAGGAAGGCAGTCATATCGTGGTGAGTTTCTTTTAGAAGCTCCTCCATACGCTTGTAGTTACAGCGAGCCAGTTTTATCTTGGGTACCACTTCTCTGGGAATGACGCCCAGTTCTGCCCAGGCATCACAGACGGCAATCTCTACCTCGAGCCACTTATTAAACTTATTCTCGTCTGACCAGACCCTTTTCATCGGGGGGCGAGAGTATCGCTCAATCATTTGTTATCTCCTTGTAGGTCGCTTCTATATTTTTCGTAGGCTTTTCGTATCTCGTCATGCTGTAAGCCTAGAATTTCCGCCGTCAGATAAGCGGCGTTCTTGGCCCCAGCAGTGCCAACAGCCATACAGGCTACCGGTACCCCGGCCGGCATCTGGACTATGGAGTAGAGGGCATCAACCCCCTGTAGTTCACTGGTAGCCAGTGGCACGCCAATGACGGGTAGGGTGGTCCAGCTAGCCAGAACCCCGGGAAGATGGGCGGCACCCCCGGCAGCGGCGATGATGACCTCAATCCACCGCCCTCGAGCCGCCAGGGCAAATTGCCGCACCTTTTCCGGATTTCGGTGGGCTGAGAGTATGGATACCTCATACTCAATACCAAGTCTGGTTAATACCTCCAGGGCTGGTCGCATGGCTTCAGTGTCTGATTTACTACCCATAATTACAGCTACTAACGGCATTTTATCTACCTCACTTCCTAGCTCTTTTTCTCTTTGTGGTATATTTTCAACCTCACCCCCTGTGTCCCCCTCTCCTTCAAAGGAGAGGGGGAATGATTTATTAGAGGGACTCCGTCCCTCTAATAAATCCCTAATGTATTAGTCCCTACCTTTTGACTGCCAGCCAAAAACTCTCTTAAAAGCTAGAACAACTTATTGGTGGCCTTGTCTCCTTTTTCCTAGATTCCTAGAACATCTAGAATAAGCGACCTTATTAGTACCACAATAACTAGCCAAATGCCAGCACTAATGACAACTGCTAACGCAAATGACACTCTAGGTCTGAAGAAACGGAATGACGCTTGGCTTATAACTACAGCAGTGCCTATAAAAAACCCAATATTGGTAGCCAATATTCCCCACCCACTTACAACGAATCTAAGCAAGAGTGACCAGACAACTACTAGAACTAAGGCAAAAGCTAAGAGACCCCAAAATATCCGCCTTTCCATCGCCTTTGCGAAGTTCACTTTGGCCTCCTTATCACCTCAAGTGTAAATATGACTGATCAGCGCTACTCCTCTATTTCTCCCTCACCATTCCAATATCCTTACGGTAATGACAACCCTTGAAGCGAATCCGTGTAATGTTATTATAGACCTTCTCCCTAGCCTCGGTAATGGTCTTACCGGTGGCAACCACCGTAAGCACCCGTCCCCCGTTAGTTAATACCTGTCCTGCCTCTGAGCCGACCTTAGTGCCGGCATGAAATACCAGAATATCTTTATCCAGCGTGTCCAGCCCGGTGATGGGGAAGCCGGTCTTATAGCTACCGGGATAGCCGCCGGATGCCATTACCACCCCAGCACAGGCAGTCTCGCTCCATTCTACATCTATCTGGCCAAGGTTACCATCTATCACCGCCAGCATAATATCCACCAGGTCGGTCCTAAGTAGCGGTAGCGTAACCTGTGTTTCCGGGTCACCAAACCGGGCATTAAATTCTAGCACTTTTGGCCCGTCTTGGGTAACCATTAACCCCCCGTAGAGAATACCCTGGTAGGGTCTTCCCTCTTTGGCCATCGCCTTCACGGTGGTCTTAAGGATGGTCTCGGTTACTTCTTGGTAGAGGGCTGAGCTGGTAAAGTGGGGTGGGCTGTAGCTACCCATACCACCGGTATTGGGGCCGTGGTCGCCATCAAATACCGGTTTATAATCACAGGCGGAGACCATCGGGATAACGGTTTTACCATCGGTAAAGGCAAACGAGCTCATCTCTCTGCCCGATAGGCGCTCCTCAATAATTACCCTATCCCCAGAGGCACCAAAGGCTCTGGCTTCCATAATATTGTAAAGGGCATCCAGGGCTTGTGGGATGGAACCAGCTACGGTTACCCCCTTACCCGCCGCCAACCCATCGGCCTTGACCACTATGGGCGGTGTCTGCTTTTGGATATACTCTTTTGCCTTGCTGTATTCAGAAAAGGTGACACTCCGGGCGCAGGGGATGCCATATTTTTGCATTAGTTCCTTGGTGAATACCTTACTTGATTCTATCTCAGCAGCCAGCTTCGTGGGGCCGAAGATGGGTATGCCGATGCCGTGGAAGTGATCAACAATACCTCTGGCCAGGGGCGCTTCCGGCCCGACAACAACAAGGTCGATACCCTTTTCCTGGGCTATTTTAGCCAGCGACTCTATATCACTAGGTTTAATATCTAGGTTACGGGCGATTTGCGCCGTGCCGGCCTTACCCGGAGCGGCATAGATCTCATTAACCTTTGGGCTTTGGGCTAGTTTCCAGACCAGGGTATGTTCCCTAGCCCCACCACCAACCACCAGTATCTTCAGCGTTTACTCCTTGGTAATAAGATTTTTTACCAGCTTTCATTGAATCCAGTACTCAACCAGGACATCTATCTCGGCCTTGGGGCTTGCTGATTTAACCGTTATTATATAGGAACC
>DAOWJG010000191.1 GCA_030640485.1 Dehalococcoidales bacterium
AAGATGATGCGACCGGCACTAGTCTTAATCCGCTGTCCGTCTTTTTCCTGATGTCTAACTCTAATCTCAGCTCTGAGGTCAATGGCGCCAAGCTCATGAGCCAGTGTTACCTTTTCAAAACTGCCAAAGATGCTGCCTTCTCCTTTAGTTCCGGGTTTAATGGTTGTTAGGTAGTAGCAACCGAGAACCATATCAAGGGTTGGCGTCACAATTGGCTCACCACAACTGGGCACGAGCATATTGTGGGTGCTGAGCATTGTCTCTCTAGCTTCCTTAACCGCGGCTTTAGATAGTGGTAGATGAACCGCCATCTGATCGCCGTCAAAATCAGCGTTAAAAGCAGAACATATCAGGGGGTGGAGCTGGATAGCGCTACCGTCGATAAGTACTGGCTCAAAAGCCTGGATGCCGAGTCGGTGGAGGGTAGGCGCTCGGTTAAGTAACACGGGTCGTTCCTTGACGACCTCTTCCAGGATATCGTATATTTCAGGCTTAGCTCGGGCCACCAGCCGTCGGGCACTCTTATCGCTGTAGGCAAGGTTCTGCTCCATCAGTCGATGCACAATAAAGGGTTTAAATAACTCTAGAGCCATGCGCCGGGGTAGGCCACACTGGTGAAGCTTGAGCTCAGGACCGACAACAATAACTGAGCGTCCGCTATAGTCAACTCGCTTACCCAGTAGATTTTGACGGAAGCGTCCTTGCTTACCGCGCAGCATATCGGAGAGTGACTTTAGTTTGTGGCTACCACTGATGGAGACAGCTCGTCCGCCTCGTTTTTCATTATCGATGAGAGAATCAACTGCCTCCTGGAGCATCCGCTTCTCGTTGCGGATGATAACCTCGGGGGCGCCTATGTCCAATAAGTGGCGCAAGCGGTTATTACGGTTAATGACTCGGCGATATAGGTCATTAAGGTCGCTAGTCGCGAATCTATCTCCGTCTAACTGAACCATAGGTCTAAGGTCAGGGGGTAAGACCGGCAGCACGGTAATAATCATCCACTGTGGTTTATTGCCACTGCGACGAAAGGCCTCCACTACCTGAAGTTGCTTAGAGGCCTTCTTGCGGCGTTGACCTGAGGTGAGACGGGTCTCCTGAATTAAGGTATTGTGTAGTTTATCGAGGTTGAGGCTCGTGAGAATTGGGAGAATAGCCTCCGCTCCCATCCCAGCCTCAAAAACGGGACCGAATTTCTGTTTGAGCTCGGAATAGCGATTCTCAGTGAGTAGGATACCCTGGCGGAGGTCTTCTAGCTGAGCGATATCACTCTCAAGCTGTTCTTCAAGTTGTGCCTTCTCCTCAACCCAGTTACGCCGGAGCTGGTTTATTTCCTCTACCGTTGCCCCTCCCGCCTCCATCTCCTTGATTTTGGCTTCTAGGATACTGTCGCGTGATGCTATTTCTTGTGAGTTAGTTTCCTTGAGCTGTTCCCTTGCTTCCTGGCGTACCGTCTCATCGATAGAGGTGATGATATAGTGTGAGAAATATAGAACACGCTCTAGACTTCGCGGTGACAGGTCAAGTAGTAATCCCAGTCGGCTGGGTATTCCCCGGGCGAACCAGATGTGACTTACCGGACTGGTCAGTTCGATGTGCCCCATCCGCTCCCGACGTACCTTAGACCGGGCTACCTCAACGCCACACTTATCACAAACAACCCCTTTGTAGCGTATCTTCTTATATTTACCACAGAAGCATTCGTAGTCTTTGGTTGGGCCAAAGATTTTCTCACAGAAAAGCCCGTCCCTTTCTGGCTTCAGAGTACGGTAATTAATAGTCTCTGGTTTAGTTACCTCGCCATAGGACCAGCTTCTAATCTGCTCTGGTGAAGCCAGGGAGATACGGACACTATCAAAGTCATTAACTTCAAGCATTGTCTTTTTTCACCTCACTCTGGGTTGAGTCTTCGCTAGGTTTAAGTTCCGCCTCTGGTTCCAGAGTTCCCCCGGTTTCCTCGGGAGGGGTTACCTCGTCTTCCTTCACCTCACTCTGGGTTGAGTCTTCGCTAGGTTTAAGTTCCGCCTCTGGTTCCAGAGTTCCCCCAGTTTCCTCGGGAGGGGTTACCTTTTCTTCTTCACTATGTACCTCAACAGCCAGTCCGAGGCTTCTTAGTTCCATGATTAGCACCTTGAACGATTCCGGCACCCCCGATTGGAGAATATCTTCATTCTTAACTATGGCCTCGTAGGTTTTGGCTCGTCCAGTGACATCATCTGACTTAATGGTCAGAATTTCCTGAAGATTGTGGGCAGCACCATAGGCTTCCAGTGCCCATACCTCCATTTCACCAAAACGCTGGCCCCCGAATTGAGCCTTACCGCCTAGGGGTTGTTGGCTGATTAGGGAGTAGGGGCCGGTAGATCGGGCATGAACCTTGTCTTCGACCAGGTGATTTAGCTTCATTATATAGATATTCCCCACGGTTACTGGCTGGTCAAATGGCTGGCCATTGTGGCCATCGCGGAGCATGACCTTGCCCAAAATAGGTGGGGTCAGATTCCTCTCAGTGTTGACCTTGTCCACAGCCTGCTCCAACTCCTCCGGGTTAAGGTCTTGGCTCGCTATGCCCTGGTCTTCAAGCCATAGGCGCAGGCAGACCTCCTTTGCCTCCCCGGGATAATCATTACTGAACACCCTGTCTCCGTTGTAGCCATGGCTGGCAACCCACTCCTTAGCCGTTTCCAGTTGCACAGCCGGGCGCTTCTTACCGGGATCAAGGCTAACCACCCCGGCTCTTTGAGCTAGCCAGGCTCTGGCTAGGGCGTCCTCTATGGCGGTATCGTCGGCGCCGTCAAAGACTGGTGTCATCACCCTGATGCCTAGTGTCTGAGCCGCCCAACCAAGGTGAGTTTCTAGGATTTGACCCAGGTTCATTCGTGACGGGACATCAATAGGATTGAGAATAATATCTACCGGTGTGCCGTCAGGCAGGAAAGGCATATCCTCAACCGGGGCTATAATAGAAACGACCCCCTTGTTGCCATGCCGGCCGGCTAACTTATCCCCTACCGAAATCTTTCGCTTTTGGGCAACCCAGACCTGTACCCACTGGTTAACCCCGGCGGGAAGGTTATCACCGTTACTACCAGAAAAGACTTTCACATTAATCACCTTACCCCACTCGCCGTGAGGCATGCGCAGGGAGGTATCTTTTACCTCTCGGGCTTTCTCGCCAAAGATAGCTCGCAAAAGTTTCTCTTCAGCCGATAGCTCAGTTTCGCCCTTTGGCGTAATTTTACCAACCAGTATGTCACCGGGGCTTACTTCAGCACCAATCCGGATGACACCGGTTTCGTCAAGCTCGCGGAGACTTTCCCCACCGACGTTAGGTATATCCTGAGTGATTTCTTCAGAGCCAAGCTTAGTATCCCTGGCTTCTACTTCATGTTTAGACAGGTGAATAGAGGTAAACTTGTCTTCCTCAACCAGGCGACTACTGATGATAATAGCATCCTCAAAGTTATAGCCCCTCCAACTCGTAAAGGCAACGCACACATTCTGTCCCAGAGCCAGCTCACCCTGGTCAGTGGACGAACCATTAGCTATGATTTGTCCCGGTGTTACCTGGTCACCCTTATCCACTGCCGGGCTCTGGTTAATACAGGTTCCTTGATTAGTGCGCACAAATTTCATCAGGGGATATAGGTCCTTATCGCCATTTTCTTTAGTAACCACCACCTCTGAGCCGGTAGCCGAGGTTACTACTCCCTGGTTCTGGGCTAAGAGCACCTCCCCACTATACTTAGCGGCTTCTGTTTCCATACCGGTAGCTACCAGAGGTGCCTCGGGCCGAAGCAGGGGCACGGCTTGCCGTTGCATATTGGAGCCCATCAGAGCCCGATTAGCATCGTTATGCTCCAGGAAGGGTATTAGGGCGGTGGCCACACTGACTATCTGCTTGGGTGATACATCCATTAATTGGATTTTGTCCGGCACCTCTACTAGGTAGCGGTCACCATGTCTGACCTCAACCTTGTCTTCAACGAATTGGTTGTTTTGGTCAAGCTTGGAGTTAGCCTGAGCAATAACATATTTTTCTTCCTGGTCAGCGGTCAGGTAGACG
>DAOWJG010000019.1 GCA_030640485.1 Dehalococcoidales bacterium
CGCGCGCTCGGGCCAGGGCTTCCCTATCTTCAGCCAAGATGGTTCCGTCCTTACCTACCAGCGTGCCGTCTATATCCACGACTAAAAGTCTATAAGAATTACCAGCCAATCTCATCTCCTTAACGCCGAACAGACTTCAGGCTAACTATTATGGCTCCGGTTATACTGCGATATACCGCCTCACCTAAGAATCTGTAGCGACTACCATACCGCAGCACACTCTCTGCCAACTGAGGGAATCCTGGATGACAACCGAGGGGTTTACAATCCGTGTCTCCAGATATTATAATACCGTTTGGTACTAAAACTCAAACAGTGCCGACGTTGTTCAATGGAAGGGTGGGGCTCGAGGCCTTCTTTTTTTAAGCTAGAAGCGGTGTTTAAATGGAAACTGATACCAAGAAGCAACTAGACGATATATTATCAAACCATAACGGGAATAGTAGCGACCTTATCCCTATTCTGCAGGCAGCCCAGGAAAGGTTTGGCTACCTTCCTGAAGAGGTAATGGCTGGGATTGCCAGGTTTCTCCAGCTACCACCGAGCGCTGTTTATGGGGTGAGCACCTTCTACGCCCAGTTTAAGCTCACGCCTACCGGTAAAGTAGGCATCAAGCCGTAAGAAACCACGATGAACCACTCCCGATAACGACCGTAAAACCGAGCCGGAGGCAAGCGAGCTATGAATGAAGCACCACGGGAACAGATTACTTTGACCATTAACGGTCAGGGAGTTACCACTGAAAAGGGGATGACGGTGCTGGAAGCAGCCCAGGCATCTGGTATCTATATTCCTACCCTCTGCGCCGACCCTGACCTGGAACCATACGATGGGTGCCGCCTCTGTGTGGTGGAAATTGAAGGCAGGCCTGGACTACCCACCGCCTGCACAACGCCGGCTAGTAACGGCATGGCAGTGCATACCGAGACACCAGCCGTGAGCCGAATGCGCAAAGCCATTATTGAGCTTTTTATCGCTGACCACTATGGTGATTGCCTGGCGCCCTGCAAACTTGCCTGTCCCGCGGGCATAGATATTCAAGGGCAGCTTGCCCTCACCGCCCAGGGCCAGTACCAAGAGGCACTTAAACTAATTAAGGCATCGAACCCGCTTCCCCTTGTCTGCGGGCATATCTGCCCCCGCTTCTGTGAAGCTGAGTGCCGCCGAAATCTAGTAGATGAGCCAGTAGCGATAAACGCCCTGAAACGCTTTGTTGCCGATTACGATATTAGCGATGCCAAAACCTACGCCCCAGAGCCAAAACCAGCCACGGGGCACAAGGTAGCTATTATCGGTGGTGGTCCCACTGGCTTATCAGCCGCCTACTATCTAGCTCTAGAAGGGCATGGAGTAACTATCTTTGATGCCAACCCTGACCTCGGGGGGATGCTGAGATACGGTATCCCCGAATACCGGCTACCCAAGGCGATTCTAGATAAAGAAATAGCTACTATCACCAGACTTTGCCACGAAGTCAACCTAAACGCCTCATGGGGAAAGGATTTTACCCTGAAAAGTCTCAAAACTGGGGGCTATGAAGCCATCTTTATTGCCCTCGGTGCCTGGGCAGACCAGAAACTGGGGGTTGAGGGAGAGGATTTGCCCGGCGTTCTTTCTGGAATTGGATTCCTAAATGATATCGCCCGAGGTAAGAAGATAACACTGGGGGAGAGGGTTGCCGTCATCGGTGGGGGTAATACGGCCATAGATGCTGCCCGGACTGCCCTACGCCTGGGGGCAGGTGAGGTAACCATTGTCTACCGAAGGTCAAGAAAAGAGATGCCAGCCAATGACGAGGAAGTCAAGCAGGCGGAGCAAGAAGGCATCCACATAGAGTTCCTCACCGCACCGATAAGCGTCGCAGCCCAGGATGGTAAGGTTACCTCTATGGAATGTATCCGCATGGCATTGGGAGAACCTGACGAATCTGGCAGACGACGACCGGAGCCAATAGCTGGTTCCCAATTCACCATGAGGGTAGATAATGTAATTGCTGCTATCGGGCAGAGGCTCAACCGGGCCAACTTTGACCAGGATAGCAAATTAGAATTAACCCGTAGAGGCTACCTCAAGGTTAATGAGGCAACAATGGAAACCTCAACAGGCGGGGTATTCGCTGGTGGTGACTGTGCCTCAGGGCCAGCAACCGCAGTTGAAGCCATCGGTGCCGGACATAGGGCTGCCATATCTATCAACCAATACTTAAGCGGGCAGAAAGTCATGCCGGAGCCAAGACGCTTCAACTCTAGTAAAGGCAAATTGGACGAGATTAACGCCAGCGATTACGAAGACGTAGCACGTATCCCGAGAACCAAGATGCCTGTCCTGTCACCGGAAGAGCGAAAGAGGAACTTCACCGAAATTGAGCTTGGCATCTCCGAGACAGGGGCAAGGCGGGAGGCGGAGCGCTGCCTTAGCTGCGGCTGCCTTGATATACTAGAATGCAAGCTGCGCGAGGGGGCCACCAATTATCAAGTGGGCACTACCGAGCAGTGCTTTCGTGGGGGAAACAAGCGGTTTACCGTTGACAAGAGCAATCCCTTCTTCACCCTTGACCGCAACAAATGCATACTGTGCGCTAACTGTACTCGCACCTGCGATGAGATAACCGGCGTCAAGGCTATTTTGCTGACCTACCACGACTACCAAGCTAGGGTGGCTACCTTTGGCGACAAGCCACTGATGGATTCAATCTGTCAGTCCTGCGGTGAGTGCGTGGTCCGCTGTCCGGTTGGCGCCCTAACCCCGAAGGACTATCCCATACCGCTGACAGGGGAAGTAGCCACTACCTGTCCCTACTGCGGCGTTGGCTGCGGGATGTATCTCGGTATCCGCGACGGGCGCATCATCTCTGTCAGGGGCGATCGGGATAACCCGGTCAGTAAGGGGCGACTCTGCGTCAAGGGTCGCTACGGCATTAACGAATTTGTGCATCACCCGGAGCGCCTGACCACCCCCCTTATCAAGCGTAACGGAGAGTTTGCCGAGGCAACCTGGGATGAAGCCTTAGACCTGGTTGCCGAGAGGCTAGCCCGCTACCGCGGAGACGAAGTAGCCATTATCTCCTCAGCTAAATGCACCAACGAGGAGAACTATGTCATTCAGAAACTGGCTCGAGCGGTGCTGGGCACCAACAATGTCGACCATTGCGCTCGCCTGTGCCATGCCCCTACGGTGGCCGGTCTGGTGAAGAGCTTCGGCAGCGGTGCCATGACCAATTCCATTAACGAGATTAGCGATGCCCAATGTATCCTGGCGATTGGCACCAACACCACCTCAGCCCACCCGGTAATTGGCTTTGAGGTGAAAAGGGCGGTGCGTAAGGGGGCCAAGCTCATTGTGGCTAACCCCAGGGAGATTAACCTCTGCCGTTATGCTGAGTTATGGCTAGGCCATAACCCGGGCACCGATGTCGCCCTGCTCATGGGCATGATGCGGGTCATTGTTGACGAGGGGCTAATTGACTCAGAATTCATTACCGAACGCTGTGAGAACTTTAATGTTTTCAAGGAGTCGCTCAAGAGCTTTGACCTGGCTACCGTAGAAAAAATTACCGGCGTGTCCCAAGATAAGATAGCTGAGGCTGCCTGGTTATACGCTACCCATAAGCCGTCAACTATCCTCTATGCCATGGGCATCACCCAGCACTCCCACGGCACGGATAATGTAATGGCTACCGCCAATCTGGCTATGCTCACCGGTAATATTGGTAAACCATCAACCGGGGTAAATCCACTCCGTGGTCAGAATAATGTACAGGGTGCCTGTGACCTCGGTGCCCTGCCCAATGTCTATCCCGGCTACCAGGCCGTAACTGACCCGAAGATAAAAGCCAAGTTTGAGGCTGCCTGGGACACCTCCCTATCCCCCAACCCAGGACTTGCCATTACGGAGATGATTGAGCTTGCCGGCACGAAGCTAAAGGCAGTCTATCTTATGGGAGAAAACCCGGCACTCTCTGAACCGGATGCCGGGCATGCCCAGGAGGCACTGGCCAGGTTTGAGTTTCTGGTGGTTCAGGATATTTTCCTGTCGGAGACAGCCAAGCTGGCCGATGTTATACTGCCCGCAGCCAGCTTTGCCGAGAAAGACGGCACCTTCACCAATACTGAGCGGCGGGTACAGCGGGTAAGGAAAGCGGTAGAGCCTCCGGGTGATTCCCGTCCTGACTGGCTTATCACCTGTCAGATTGGGAAGAGGCTGGGGGGCAAGGGTTTTGACTTTGAGAGTCCCCGTGAAATTATGGAAGAGATCGCCTCTCTCACACCCATCTACGGCGGTATTAGCTACGAGCGCCTGGAATCTGGCGGACTGCAGTGGCCCTGCCCCACCCCGGAGCACCCGGGTACACCGATACTCCACACCCGGCAGTTCACCCGAGGTAAAGGACAATTCATCCCCCTAGAGTACAAGCCACCGATGGAGCTTCCCGATGATGAATACCCCTTGATACTGACCACCGGACGCAGCCTGTTTCACTGGCATACCGGCACCGTAAGCCGTAAAGTAGCCGGGTTGAACGAATTTATGGCCGAGGGGTTGGTGGAGATAAACCCCGAGGATGCGAAGGTCCTGGGTATCACTGACGGTGAAATGGTAAAGATTAGCTCGCGCCGGGGAGAGATAACGGCTAAAGCCAGCCTGACCGAGGTCTCACCGCCAGGCGTCGTCTTCATGACCTTTCACTTTGCCGAAAGCCCAGCCAACGTGCTCACTAATCCTGCTCTTGACCCGGTATCTAAAATACCGGAATACAAGGTCTGTGCGGTAAGGATTGACAAGAACGGCGGCAGATGAGAGGCATTAGCCCTGCCTTAAAGACCTAACCAGCCTCCAGATTATAGCCTCACAAACTATAATTATATCCTCAGTAGGTAGATAATCGGTAATAGTGGCGTCAAAAAGGATGCTCGCTTGTGGAGTAAATTCCTCATCACCCCGCCACAAAACGAGAGTTATCGGCACATAAGGGAAAGCCCTAATGGTTACCGCCACATCACCGTAATCCGCTTTATGACCCCCCAGCTTCTCAGCGATATCCACCAGCCGAGGGGGTTCTTTACTAAAGTGGTGTAGCAGCGGGTTTACCGTTCTCTTGGCAAAGGTCGGGAAGTAGATAATTCCCTCCGGTAGTTCCTTAAAGGTGATCATCCTACCGGCGAGAGGGGTGCCTTGGGCGTGGGTTAAATAGTGAATTATCAAAACCCTGGTCTTTAGAGGCACTGTCTCCGGGCTACCTGCCAGGGTAACGTCAATATTGGGCAGGGTAACCTTATATGACTGAGCCAGAAATTGAAGGATGATGACCTTTAAGGAATCTATTTCCCGATACTGGGCGCCACTCCTACGGCACTGCCGCTCTATATCTTGAACCTTGGCCAGCTCTTCGCAAGCCAGTTTATAGGCCTGGGTATAGGCATATTCATAGTTACGCTGACTCGATAGCGAGAAACGCTTGTTTTCCATGCCGAAATCGGTATTAGCCCTTGGTCGAACCTCTACAGTCCAGCCGCATCCAGTATGGCGGGCACCTTTTTCTCCCAGCCGATAGGCATGATATGAACCCCCTGGCACATGCCCTTAAGCTCTTTGATTAACCCGGCGGCAATCTCTATCCCGGTTCGGCTCTTATTTTCAGTCTTGGCCATCTGGTCAATCAACTCCTCCGGCACCGAGACACCAGCCACGTTTTTGTTCATATATTTAGCCATACCGGCTGATTTCAGGGGTATTATGCCAACTAAAATGGGAACATTAAATCCCTCCACCCGCTTCATGAACCTGGTAAAGATTTTAACGTCGTAGACAGCCTGAGTTTGAAAGAACCTGGCCCCGGCCTCAATCTTCTTCTCCATCTTAATTAGCTGCAATTCAAAGGCAGCCTCGGTATCAGCCCCCGGGTTTACCACCGCCCCGGGGAAGAAGCCAGGCTTACCCTGAAGCTCGTTACCCACCATATCGTGGCCTTCATTAAGCCCCTTTATGACCGCCAGTAGCTGCACTGAATCTATATCATAAACCGGCTTAGCCTGAGGATGGTCACCCAGCGAAGGCAGGTCGCCAGTGATCGCCAGGACGTTTTCCACCCCCAAGACAGAGGCGCTCAAAAGGTCTGATTGCAGGGCGATTCGGTTTCTATCCCGGCAGGTCATCTGGAACACAGGCTCAAGTCCAGCCTCTTTGAGCAGATAGCAGGTAGCCAGTGAACCCAGCCTCATCACTGAGCTTTGCTGGTCAGTAACATTAGCCGCATCTACCCTACCGCGTAAAAGCTCCGCCACCTCCTTAATCTCAGTGGTATCGGTTCCTTTTAGTGGGCCGACCTCAGCGGTTACTACAAACTTTCCTGCCTCTAGGGATGCTTGTAAGCTCAATTTATCGTCCTCCTTTTAGCCAGTTTGCCAGCCGCCAACATCATTGTTTAAATTGGAACGATCTTACTTCGATGCGACTGCTCCTTCCCGCTGTAATTCATAGGGAGAATAGGTATTTCCATCAAACCTGAAGACGGCAATGCCGTCAGTGACCGTCAACCGCCGGGACTTGCTTGCCCTGCAGTAGTCCTTAGGCTCCTTATACTGGTATAGATTATCTAGCTTCCCTATTGCCTTCAGTCTCTCATAGATAAGATTCCAGCCACAATCCCTTTCTGGGTCGACTTCACATTTACCATCCTTCGACCCACCACAGGCACCATTAAGGAGGCCCTTGGCACACAGTGTTAGCGGGCAAAGTCCGCCATAGGCATCAATAATGCACTCACCACATAGCTGGCAGTATTCACGGACATCACCTGGCTTTAGCGTCTCACCACCAAAAATAGTATCGCAGCCGGGATGGACTATCTTGCCACAAGCATCGACAACGGTGTGCACTCCTTGACCGCAGGCGAGAACGAGCATTGCCTCGGCTGTGTCAACCTCAGCCTGGTTATCCTTCACCAGACCACTGACCTCAATGAGGGAACAGGTACCATCAGGGACAAATGTCCCGGTAATGGTCTTCCCGGCTTTTTCCAAGAGCTCCTTCATCGCCGTTACCTCAGGTTCACCACCCGATTGGCATTTTCGAGCGCAGTTGCCACAACCAATAATAAAAACTCTATCTTCACCCTCTAACATGCTTAAGATTTCTTTAAACGGCTTTTGGATTGTTGCATGCATAACTACCTTCCCCCTTCATACATCAAGCCAGGAGTGGGAATAGAGAGACTCACCGGTAAGGACTCTCACCGTCTTCACGTACTTTATCTCTTCTTCACCTAACGAGGTGAGATCAGGCTTATCGCCATCCATCACTCGATGCACCAGGTCAACAATCTGGGGCATCTCACCCTTGGCTATCTTTATGAGGTCAGCATCAAAGGCATCAACTATCGCCGAATACAGTCCGTACCGCATTAACATCACGAGGTAAGTCCGATTAAGATAGGGTCTGAGGGCGATAGGAGTGCCGTTAGAAATATTGGACAGTCCCACCGTAGATTTACAGCCGGGGGCCATATCTCCCAGCATGTTCATAAACTCAAGGCAGGCCTTCACCTGGTTTATTTCCACCGATACCGGGCTTGCTATCGGGTCAATCCAGATATCTTCGTTAGGGATACCCATTTCATTGGCCTTATAGATAAGGTCAACGGCAGTGAGTGCCCGCTCGTTAGCGTCCCGGGGCATGCCATCTAACCCCCACAGGAGCCCAATCATAGCCGCATTGTATTGCTTGACCATGGGCAGTTCCTCGTCAAACCGTGCCGGGGCAATAGAATTAATCAGCGCCTTACCCTTAAACACCCTGAGTCCGGCTTCCATAGCTACCGGATTAGTCGTATCCAGCGAGAGCGGCTTATCGGTAACCTCCTGCACCGTGTTAACCACCCACTCCATTAACTCGTCCCCCGCTTTTCGGGCAGGACCGACGTTGAGGTCAAGATAATCTATCC
>DAOWJG010000145.1 GCA_030640485.1 Dehalococcoidales bacterium
GACCCCTAGGTGTTCCTTAAACCCCTCATCAATCAGAACGTTAATCTCCACGGAAACAATAATAACACAGGCCAGGATGCGAGCCAAATAGGGAGTCAGGTTCTCTTTTAGGTAGTGGGTAAAGAAAATCGGAGACAGAATTTATATGTTACCAGTAACATGGGGTAGTAAGCATTTGACTTTTCGCTGAGACTGGGTTAAAATGCTTACGCCAAAATACTTATTTGGTGACCAGCAGGAACCAGTTCTGTAAATCTAGGTGCTTTCCCCGGAAGTCTCACTCTTAAGCTAAGCCAAAAGGGGTTTCAGTGAGCGATGAAGATTGCGATTGGTGGCAAAGGGGGAGTCGGTAAGACCATGCTGGCTGCCCTGCTTTCCAGGGCGTTCGCTGGGTCTGGTTATTCGGTAATAGCCATCGACGCTGACCCTGACGGTAATCTGGCGGCCACCCTTGGCTTTCCCCATCCGGAGCGGATAGTTCCCATATCTGAGATGAGTGCCCTTATTGAGGAAAGGACCGGGGCACTGTCGGGTAAAAGTGGCGGCTTTTTCCGGTTAAACCCCAAGGTTGATGATCTACCTGATGAGTATTCCCAGGAACACCGTGGCATTAGGCTAATGGTAATGGGACGGCTCAAAAAGGGCGGCAGTGGTTGCTATTGCCCGGAAAATGCCTTACTACGTGCCCTGGTGACCCATCTGCTGCTCGCTAGAGATGAAGTCATCATTTTGGATATGGAGGCGGGGATTGAACACCTGGGGAGGGCAACCGCCAAGGCGGTGGACAAACTGATTATAGTGGTGGAACCAGGCCGGCGAAGCGTTGACTCGGCTTACCGGGTTGATAAACTGGCTAAAGATATTGGCCTTGAGAATATCGCCGTGGTCGGGAATAAGGTTCGTAACCCCGGAGACAGGGAATTCATGACTTCCAGCCTGGTGGGCTTCGAATTTCTCGGCTTTATTCCTTACGACCAGGCCATAGTTGATGCCGATATGGCTGGTCTTTCTTTTCTTGACGCCAGTCAGCAGGTCAACCAGGCGGTGAGAGACATCTATCAGGCTCTATTAACTACTAGTGCTACTGAAGCCCGGTAAAACGCCAGATTTAAATATAGGTAGTGAGATTAGGGAGGGTGAAGTTACGGTCGTCATCATGGAGATTTTAGTGTCGCTTTGAAATTCTGAGTAGCAAATTTAAAGTTATATAAGAGGTTCCCTAAAAAATAAAGAGAGGAAAAGGAGGTGCCGGTGGCTTACGATGCGGTAAAGATGAAGGATTGGCAGATTGCCGAAGCAGCTGAAGCCAACATGCCCACTCCAGATGAGTGGCGAGAGAGACTGAACTTGGAGAAGGACGAGATAATCCCTTTTGGGAGGATATGCCGGCTGGATTTCTTGAAGATTATTGAGCGACTAAAGGATAAACCAGACGGCAAGTATATTGAGGTGACGGCGATAACGCCCACCCCGTTAGGTGAGGGAAAAACGACGACCACAATGGGTATCCTGGAGGGTATGGGAAAGCGGGGACTGAATGTGGGCGGCTGTATCCGCCAGCCCTCAGGTGGTCCCACCATGAATATTAAGGGAACTGCTGCTGGTGGCGGTAATGCCCTGCTTATTCCCATGACCGAATTCTCCATGGGTCTTACCGGTGACATCAATGATATTACCAATGCTCATAATCTGGCTATGGTTGCCCTTACCGCCAGGATGCAGCACGAGCGTAACTACGATGATGCGCAGCTGGCTAAGCGCACTGGTATGCGTCGCCTAGATGTTGACCCGACGCGGGTGGAGATGGGCTGGGTTATGGATTTTTGTGCCCAGAGTCTCCGTAGCATCATCATCGGTCTCGGTGGCCGAATGAACGGCTATATGATGCAGTCCAAATTCAGTATCACGGTGAGTTCTGAGCTTATGGCTATGTTATCAATTGTCAGGGACCTGGCTGACCTGCGGGAGAGAATGGATAGGATTACGGTTGCCTTTGATAAGAAGGGTAATCCCGTTACCACGGGCGACCTGGAAGTGGGTGGCGCCATGACTGCC
>DAOWJG010000147.1 GCA_030640485.1 Dehalococcoidales bacterium
AACCAGCGCCGGCACCAGCGCCGGCACCAGCACCAGCACCGGCACCAGCGCCAGCGCCGGCACCAGCGCCGGCACCAGCACCAGCACCAGCACCAACACCACAAATACCATTAAGTCCATCAGGAACGCCAATATATTCAGAAAGGCTGGCGAACCTTAATCCATTTGGGGAGGATTTTGCCGTAAAGGCTGATGGCACCCCATATGTGTTTGCTACCTCCTACCTCTTTGTATCTGTCGACCCTATGGCTAAGTATGTGAATAACATGCACAGCTTGATTGACAGGGCTGGTGGTGAATGGTTTACCTTCGACCCCGCCTATGATGCTGCGAAGCAGATAGCCTGGGTTGAGGACACAATTGCGGTAAGAAAGCCAGACGCCATCTTGATGCAGCCAATTAACGAAGCCCTGCTGGCACCCTCGGTGGACAAGGCGGCGGCGGCTGGTATTCCTACCTTCTCCTGGGACTTTGACACCTTTAGCGACAATACGGTTTCCACTATCTGGGACCACTTCCGGGGAGACTTTGGGTCAAATTTGCTGGGAGAGTATTTTATTGAGCTTGCTGAGAAGAACAACGAGCAGATTAATGTCTTTGAGATCTGGGGCGATATGTCAGTGGACTCATCCCATGCCCGTCACGAAGGATTTCACAGCGCTGTTGATGGTCATCCCCTTATTACCGTGATGGAGTCTGGTGACCTAGGCTGGACTAGCGTGGAGCTCGCTTCCAGCTACGTTATGGACGCCTTCACCGCCCATCCGGAACTTAATGGAACCTATCAGCACGGTGGTGGGAATGCTGGCTCTATCGAAGGGCTCAGGGCAATCGACCGTCTCCTGCCACTCGGCGACCCGGACCATGTCTATATCTCAACCAACGATTCCGATACCTCTGGAGTAATAGAGATGGACAAGGGCTTCGTTGATGCCTTCGCTAACCATGGCGGCTGGCACATCAGTGATGTCACCCCCAAGATAGCGTTTACTTATGTTGTCCTGGGACAGCCAGTACCAAGGTTTGTCAACCTGCCCATATTTGTTGTCACCCCTGAGACTCTTAATGACGTGTACTTCTTTGGGGCTCTCGCTGCCTACCCCAGGATGCCGGAGGACCCCGACTTATGGCCGGTTTTGGATTATTCTCCCATCGGAATCGAGACTCCTACCAGCGACATGAAGGGAACCGGTTATAATCCCACCGCGGACTACAGGGATCCCACCCAGGCTATGTATGATGCGGCTATTGAAGTAATGAAATAGTCGTAAGCTACGGTTTTACTGACTCCCTAACAGGGCTAGGTCAGGATAAACACTGGCTGGGGCTACCGAGAGCTGGCTGTAAAGAGGTTGGCTCTTGGTAGCCCTTTTGTTGCTGAGAAGGGGAGGAAGGCGATGAATTACGAAGGGAAGGCACTTACTATAGCCGGCTCTGATTCAGGAGGGGGCGCCGGGATACAAGCCGACCTGAAGACCTTTGCTGCCTTCAACGTTTATGGAATGTCGGCAGTTACCTCAGTAACTGCCCAGAATACTATGGGGGTTAGCGCTATTTATGACATTTCACCGGATATAGTCGGCAAGCAAATAGAGGCGGTAATGGAGGATATCGGGGTTGATGCCGCCAAAACGGGCATGCTCTTTAATAGTAGTATAATACGGGTAGTTGGCGATAAGATAGAAAAATACGGTGTCGAAAGGCTGGTAGTTGACCCGGTAATGGTGGCTAAGAGTGGCAGTCGTCTCTTAGAAGCCCAGGCTAGGGCTACCCTTATAGAGGAGCTTTTCCCGCTGGCTTATATTGTTACCCCAAATGTATTCGAAGCCGAAATAATAAGCGGCATTAGCGTAAAGAGTGTTAAGGAGGCAGAGAAAGCGGCTATTTTGATTTATGGAAAGGGGCCAGGGAATGTTCTCGTGAAAGGCGGTCATCTTTCTACCCCTAAAGCTATCGACATTCTATTTGACGGGAGTGAGTGTTATTACTATGAGTCTGAGAGGATAGATACTGAGAATACTCACGGTACCGGATGCACACTCTCGGCGGCAATAACCGCCGGCTTAGCCAAGGGTTGGGATATCCGTCAGGCAATCGGGGTGGCTAAAGACTATGTCACTAGAGCCATTAGAGAGGCGCCGTCTGATATAGGAAAAGGACACGGAGCCTTATATCATAATCTAAAACCGGCTTCTATCAATAGCCAGGCATAACAGTCAGCCGGGGTAGCCGATCATAAAAATGTCCCTGGTTCGTAGGCGGGGAGATTCATTATGACAAAAATTTCAGCAAGACTGAGACGCGATGCGGACGCTATATGGAAAGGAATAATTAAGCATCCATTTGTGGTGGAGCTCTATGAAGGTGTTTTGCCGATAGAGAAATTTAGGTTCTATGTGCTTCAGGATTATAACTACCTGGCGTTCAATATGAAAAATCTGGGGATACTATCCGCAAAAGCTGAGTCTGTTAGGGCAATGAGAGACATGCTTGAGATAGCGCATCTTGAAGCCACGAGTGAGTTTGAAAGTTATGAAAGGCTCCTAGGAAATCTCGGTTATACCATAGAGGATGCCTTGAGGAGTGAGCCGGCGTTAACAAACATATCTTATGGAAGTTTCCTGCTGGCTACGAGTTCACTAAAAACATTCTGGGAGGGTTTAGCGGCTGCTCTGCCATGTTTTTGGACCTATGCCGAAATAGCCGAATTCCATAAAGATAGGCTTAATGAGAACCAGAACCGCCTTTATTCAGAGTGGGCTTCGGTATATTTGACGGAATCTTATCTGGCTCTCGTTAGTAGATTGAAGGGGCTGTTGGACGAGGCTAATAATATAGAGTATGAGAAGCTCAGGGAACCATTTCTCACCGCCAGTAAATACGAATACAGATATTGGGATATGGCCTATGAGATGGAGGGCTAGCTTATCCCGCCGAAGCCGGCATAACGCTGGTGGCGTTAATTCTAGAATTGGGGAAACCTCTATTATTCAAATATAATATGTCGGTGGTGTTGAGTTATCTCTCGCCTTAAGAATAACCCTTAAATATAATTAGGACTAATAGAGCTCAGAGAGGAGGTGATGGTGTCTTGGAAGCCACAGCGTTACTAAAGGAGGTAAGGGAGCAGCTAGCCCCACTAAACGAGAAGATCTTAAATCACCCGTATCTCGCTGAGGCTGAGAAAGGCAGTCTGCATCGGGATAAGGTCAAGGCATTTGTGACCAATCAATACTATATTATCAGTTATGACATTAAGAGTCTGGCCTTGATGGTGTCCCGGGCCACGACTAGAAAAGAGGCCGACTTTTTCAAGACCGTCCTCGACGGGGACGTAGCGGGCTTGGGGCTCCTCGTAAAGCTGGGTAACTCCTTGGGGTTCTCGGTGGAACGACTGGAGAACGATAACATTATACCGGAGGCGGTAGCCTACAGCCACTACCTGGTAGCACTAGCCTCTTTCGGTTCGTCGGGAGAACAGGCTATGGCCCTGATTCTGAACCTATCGGTGTGGGGGGCAAATTGTCGTCGGTTGTCACAGGCTCTAAGGGCACATTACGGCGTTGATGAGACCGGTTTCCTGGATATCTTTACGTCACCGATGGATGAGGCCGAGGGGGAAGCCCGGCAGGTGATGGCGGGGTATCTGCCGGTGAGCAGAGAGCCCATGAAGCGAGCCGCGAGGCTCATACAGGCCTATGAGCTGATGTTCTGGGATGGCATCTACGGGAGATAGCCGGTGTGTATCACTTTTCGGTTAGCTGCTGGGAACACGCTTAAGTAATTTGAGACAGGCCAAACTGAATAGACTAAACTACGGCAAGGGGGTAATAGATGACAGAATACGTACCGACGCATGACGAGGCACTAGCACTTTTTAAGGAACTTAACCAGAGCGAGGGTCTCCGAAAACACGCCTATGCGGTTGAGGGGGTGATGCGTTATATGGCACGAAAGATGGGTGGAGACGAGGAGAAGTGGGGTATCGTGGGACTGGTGCATGACCTGGACTACGGACGTTTTCCCGACCAGCACTGCCAGAAATCACGTGAGATACTGGCGGAGCGGGGTTGGCCAGAGGAATACATACGTGCCATTATCTCTCATGGCTGGGGTATATGTAGCGATGTTGAGCCGCAGAGCAACATGGAGAAGGTGCTATACGCCATTGACGAACTAACCGGGTTTATTACTGCTGTAGCCTTAATTCGACCATCAAAAAGCCTTACTGACTTGGAGGCAAGGTCGGTGATGAAGAAATGGAAAGATAAGTCGTTTGCTGCCGGGGTGAATCGCGCGGTGATTGAAAAGGGAGCCGCGATGTTAGACACGGAATTAACAGACCTGGTTACCGACGTCATTATGGGCATGCGTCAGGTAGCCAGTCAAATAGGACTATCGGGCTGCGCGGCCCTATAGTGTCTAGTGAATGTAAGTAAAAAGATAGTCAGGATATCAGCCTTAACTCTTCCCTATCCGAAACATCTTGGTGCCACATACTGGGCACACACCCTGAGTTGCCGGCTTCCCATTCTTCATGGTTATGGCCTTGGCATCCCTCATTTCCCTTTTGGCCCGGCATTTAACACAGTACGCTTGCATCAGGTTAACCTCCCTTTTAGTTATGAACGATAAACTATTCTCCCCCCTGGTGTCAATAGCCTGATAGTCGTCACCCAAACTTAGCATGTCGATAACAAATTGACTAGATTAGGAATACTCTCCTCGGTCTCTAGTGATCTCACCCGGGATATGAGCTCCTGTCTTCTGTCTTTAGAAAACACTGGAGAGGCCAGTTCATTAAACTTCTGTATCAGTTCCTCCCAGGAAAGAGGATTCTCCGGGTCTCCCTTGGGATGGCTAATCCTGGTAGCGAATCTCCTCCCATCTCTGGTGGTTATCTCAACGCTGGCTGGCCACTGTCTGGGGTAGACCTCATCCAGTTCCGGGTCAGCTACGCAAGAGACACGACTCATCATCTGTTTTACCTCGGCGGACTCTAGGTTGTCTTCCGTATACTCGTTCAGGGAGGCTT
The DNA here is from genome assembly GCA_030640485.1 of Dehalococcoidales bacterium. GTDB lineage: Bacteria > Chloroflexota > Dehalococcoidia > Dehalococcoidales > UBA5760 > UBA5760. The sequence continues at coordinate 5,036 of DAOWJG010000147.1, forward strand.
TCCCATAGAGAAGAGCGAGAGCGGCACCAAAGGGCATGCTGAACTGAGCATCAACAACTGTCCGCGGATTATATTTCAGTTCCCTGGGCTCGACAATTATGGGAAAGCCGGCCTTCAATATCCCCAGCGTCACCCTCTCCACCTCCTGTGCCTTTAGCCTATGCTCACTCATAATCTTTAAGATACCATCTATTGGGCCCTGCTTGTAACGGCAGCAGGCATGGGGCTTTATGCTGACTCTCATAGCTTCAAAGGAGTCTCCAAGTCCATCCAGAAATTTACTGAGGTCAGCACCGTCAGAATAAGCGTGGAGAAAGCCAGATTTACCTTCCACAATAGTGGCTGGGCCGGTAAAGCCTCTTTTTGCCAGGAGAGCCGCGATGATGCCGTTGTGGGCTGCCCACCCTGGGTGCAATCGCTTGATCCAGGAGCCATTGGTCAGGAATTCCATCGAGCCTGCCGCCTGGCTGCCCACGATACCCAGAGCGCTGAGTGTCGGTTCTGCATCAAGGTTAAATATCTTCGATACCGCTATTGTTGCCCCAAAGGCACCGCAGGTTCCGGTGGGGTGAAAGCCTCGAGCGTAGTGACTGGCCGGATTCAAAGCACTACCCAATCGGACCATGACCTCATAACCCAATACCACGGCCTCTGTGAATCTCTCCCCATTGCACCCCTCAAACTCAGCCGCCGCCAACGCCGCCGGGAAGATGGCCACTCCGGGGTGAGCTGAGGCTTCATTACTGACATCGTCCAATTCTAGAGAGTGAGATGCCGTACCGTTGGCAAGCGCGGCATATTGAGCGGTGGCTCTCAAGCCAGTCCCGATAATTACGCCCCCTTTTGTGCCGGGGTTCATATCCCGGATAAAATTGCGCACCACTTCAGCCGACTCTGTTAGGGAACCCCGCACCGCCACACCTAGAAAGTCCAGAGCCAGGTATTTGACCCTATCAGTAATCTCGGGGGAGAGCTCTTGGTAGCTCAGACGACTGCAAAAGTTCACCATCTCTCTGGTAGCACCCGTCATGCCTGCCTCCTTGATTTATTTCGGTTTGTTCGTTAGGTCGTTCACTAGAACCTGGCGCCACTGACACTTTCATCTTCTACTATTCTACCCAACTACCTGTCTCCTTTCAAATCTACAATAAAATAAGTGAGCTTATCACTATCTAGGTTTTGGAGTTGTTTCCTTGGACACCCTTTTAATAGCTGCTTGCTTCCTGATATGCTACTCTAGCTGTGGTTTTTGGATAGTTCACTGCCTAAGAAGACGGGAGAGGACTTTTGAAATGGGCTACCGGCCGATAAGTGACTATGGACTTATTGGGAACATGTTCTCTGCGGCCTTGGTAGGCTTGAACGGCTCTATTGACTGGTGTTGCCTGTCCCGCTTCGATTCCCCCAGCGTCTTCGCTGACATACTGGATGACCAGAAAGGTGGCCGACTTCAGATAAGGACGAAGCTATTATTTGAGTCTCGTAAGCGTATATTCCCGAGACAAACTAAGTTTATTTGATTAGGAACCCAAGTCCCATCTCAGTATGGGATCATTTAACAACGAACTTACTGACTAAGCCGATTGTTTCCACGACATTCAGTCTCTGGAAGAGCAAAGAAAAGCGATTCTCAAGCGTCTCCCCTATCTCCCTGAGATTTTGGTCCGGGATGCTCCATATTTCCTTTTTGAAATCACCCCACGCTTTCTTCCGAGTTTTATATAAGAATTGGTTCTCCGTATCTTCTGGTTTTCGCTCACTGTTGTAGCTCTCTAAAAGATGACTGTTTATCTTTTGCAGTAACTCCCTGGGGAAATATAGGCTGTCGTAGATAACATTTTGAAATCCGGTGGCCAGGTGAACTTCCGTGGTACCTACTTGCGGGAACAGCCCAAACGCCTCGTCAGAGAGAGTAGAGGCTCCATGCTGTACTGCGCCGCTCAGGCCATACTCCTCACGGGACACTTTAGATAGCTTTTTCAGTATCTCAAAATCAAGGTTGACTTCGGCAATTGACCCATCAGGTAAGACTACTCCACCGTGTGTTGTCCCGGTTTGCACGCTGATTTTGGATATCCCACCGATGTTTGAACCCAAATAGGCGAGATATCCGCTCATAAAGGCTCTGAGGTCTTCCACTGTACTATTTCTCTTGCCCACTTCCCCAATTTCGCCACCGATAGAAATGGTTACTCCCTCTGGTTCAACGCTGCGGATAAATTTAGTCATGTCCGCGGTGACTAGACAGTTGTCATTTTGCTGCTCCTCAAGGCTTTGCTTTTCTAAATTAACCAGAGTAGAGGCGTCTATATCAATATTCAAAAATCCAGCGCTTACTGCCTCCTGTATCAACTGCTTGATTGCGTTTATTTCCTTCCCAGGTTCTGAGTGGTATTTACTCCGACTAACCTGAAAGTGGTCTCCCTGAATAAAAACAGGCCCCTGAAATCCCTCTCTGATTGCCGCTGCCAGCAGGCAAGTGGCATATTCCATCGGTCTTTGCTTTGTATAGCCTATTTCAGAGCGCGCAATCTCAAAGATAAAGGCGCCAACCTTATATTTCCGTGCCGCCCGAAAAACGGCCCTGGCTACCTGATAGGTAAGTCCACGGATATTAATCGCCGGGACGGTGATACCGTGATAAAGTCCCTTGCCAGCGGCGTCATATAACCCTTGAATGCTGGCCGGATAGATTCCCTGGCTAGAAGCTAACTTACGAATTAGCCGCCGATACTCTCCCCTCGTTTGGTCATCGACACCAAAGACGGCTTCTCCTACCAGGCTGTCTATTTTGTCTCTGGAGATAGCCTGGCTGCTATTTAATCGAAGACTTGCTTCACTCGGCTGTTTCTTTGCTTCCATTTTGCTATCATCTTTACTGGAATCTTCACACATTTGTTCAGTGGAGTGAACCCCTGAGAAGGAAAACATATTGATTTCGCAGCAATGAAAGAAAAAGGTTATGCTGCCTTGGGTTGGGATTCTACCACAGGTGTCCATTAGAGTCAACTTTAAAGGAACTGGGACTGGAAGAATTAGTGGAAGGGTTTTAAGC
>DAOWJG010000076.1 GCA_030640485.1 Dehalococcoidales bacterium
AACAGGGTGAGATTGCGTTCTGGACAGTTCGGATGAAGCCGGGGAAGCCACTGGCCTTTGGTATGATTAGGGGGGTCAGCCGAGCTGGCACAGAAAGAAACATCCCCCATCTTGGTTTACCGGGTAATCCGGTTAGCTCGATGATTACCTTTGAGCTGTTTGTTCGTCCGGCTATCCTGAAGATGATGGGGAAGAAGAATCTGGCCAAGACTACTATTGAGGCGGTGATAGAGGATTCGGTGGTTAATAGTGACGGGCGGCGTATTTTTGCCCGGGCGGTGGTGGAAAAGCGTGGCGGGCAGTATTTTGCCCGCTTAACCGGTCCCCAGGGCTCAGGAATTTTAACCTCAATGGCTTTAGCCAACGGGCTGGCGATTATTCCTGAGGATAAGACGCGGGTAGTGGCTGGAGAGAAAGTTCGGGTGATGATGTTAGATTGGCGGGAGGATTAAAGAGAGGCATTCAGAGTAGATGGGGGGTTAAAGCTTGATATACAAGGCTTCTGAATTTGTTTTTGAACCGCCACCGGTGGTATCGCGGGCGCGGCGTGTCTTGATTAAGCCCAGTGCCGGCTATCCGCTGTCCTATCCCGTAACTACCAGTCGGGAGATACTATCGGTGATAATAGAGGGTATTAGACGGGTTAGTGATGCTGATATCCTGCTGCTTGAAGGCACCCCTGAAGGGGGTCCAATTAAACCGGTATATCAGGCCTTGGGTTATGACTTTCCCCGAGTGCTAACCCTGGATGTGAAGGATTGTATCTGGGTGGAGGTAGATAATCCCTTGACCAAGCCCTTGGCGGTACCGACCTTCTGGGTACCGAACGTTATCCTGTCTAGCGACTACTTGATAACGGTGTCGCCATTAAAGGTAGTTCGAGGCAAGGGTAGCCTTAGCATCATGAACCTGCTTACCTTACTGCCCAGTAGTAAGTATGGGGTCGGTTGGCGTGATTTGTATAGTCTGGGGATAGATAAAGTAACCGCTGACCTCTATTTTACCTTGCCCTTTGACCTGGGGATTATTGAGGCTCGCCAACAGTTCATTACCCAGGACGACCCTACTCGGGGTGAGGCTACGGATTATGGTAAGGTGTTTATTGGCGACCCTTATGAAGTAGATTGCGAGGCTTCTGAGTTGCTGGGGCTTAAGACAGAGTATATTGACTTGATTCAAGTAGCTAAGGTGTTGTTTGAGAGCTAAGAAATCTTACTGTGGGAAGTAGCTTTGTGGTTGAAGAAAGTCTAGGCACAGAACAGGTTGGACGACACTGGCTCATTGATCTGGACTGGTATGAGCAGAATAATCGCTCATTTTTTACCCTGGCTCAGGGCTGTTTGTGTCCTAGGTGTCGTGAGCGGCAAAAGGAGGGCAAGACTCCACCGGCTGACCTAGTGGTAAATATTAGAGATTGCTGTTCTAATCTCCCTGGTTTTATAGGTGGTGAGCTAACTATTTTAGAGAGCATATTTCGCCTTTTCCTGGTTAATGGTAATGAGCCCCTTGATTTGGCAGAGCTGAGCAGTCAGCTAAATGAGTGGCTTGGGGGAGATAGCTACCGTACCTCGGTTGAGGTTCTGTCTCGCCTGCTTAGGGATGAGCGATATTATGGAATAAGGCAGGTGCTAACCTAATGCCTTATACTGAAGCCGGAATAGCTCCCGGTATATTCTGACCATTTAGTGACTACCTTGGTCACCTTTGCTGTCGGCGGTCCCATCCTGAGGTAGCTGATTAGCGTCTCTAACCTATCTCTTTTCCCCTCAGCCTTAACCTCCACCACCTCCTCCACAGGTAGGTTACGCACATAGCCGGTTAGACCTAGTTTCCTCGCCTGCTGCTCAGTGTAGGCGCGGAAGAAAACGCCTTGTACGTAGCCATATACAGTTACCTGAACCGAGGCTAAATCACTCACTGCTTCTCCCTTTACCTGGGAGTTGGTCTTAGTTGCGGGAAGTTATGCTTGTCCAGTCTATCTAAGCCCGGTTGGTGAGCCAGTCTAGTAGCTTCGGCGAACTCGGCTTCACTTACCGGCCGGGCTAGCCGGGGTAGGCTAAAAGCCTGATAACAGGGGTGGTACTGGGCCATAATGTTCAGGTAGGTATTAGTCGAGACCTCTTGGGCTAGGAAGCTTACTATTTCTTGAGTTCCAGCTAAGCCGTTGGGTAGCACCAGATGACGTACCAGAAGACCGCGCCCGGCTACCCCCGACTCATCTATTTGAAGGTCACCCACCTGACGGTGCATCTCCTTAACGGCGGCTTTATTTACTTTGGGGTAGTCCTTTATCCCGGACAAGTGCTCAGCGGTCTTGTCATCAGAGTACTTCATATCTGGCATATAGATGTCGATAATCCCGTCTAGCAGCTTGAGCGTTTCTATAGAGTCGTAGCCACCGGTGTTATATACCAGGGGTAAATTTAGCCCCCTGGCGGCGGCTATTTCCAGTGCCTCCAGGATATAAGGCACAACATGGGTGGGGCTTACCAGATTTATATTATGGCACCCCTTTGTCTGGAGGGAAAGCATTATCTCAGCTAGTTCTTCGTTACTGACCACACTACCTTCACCCATCTGGCTTATGGTGTAGTTCTGGCAGAAAAGACAACCTAGATTACAGTAGGTAAAGAAGATAGTGCCTGAGCCATGCCTGCCGACCAAGGGGCTCTCTTCCCCGAAGTGAGGACCGTAGCTGGAAACGACAACCTGGCGGGTGATATGACACTTGCCGCTTTCACCAGCCCGGCGATTGGCACCACAGTGACGGGGGCAGAGGCAGCACGCCTCCAGTATTCCCTTGGCTTTTTCTATCCTGGCTTTAAGCTCTCCGGTACGGTAAAGCTGCTCGTAAGCGGCTATCTCTCTTACTCCTCGGTCTCCGGTTCCTTCTTTCCTTTTTTAATTACTTCCACCGTGGTTGGGGCGAGTAGTATGGTATCCGCCGATATCTTCTTGGCCGTCTTTTTGGTTTTCTTTGGTTCTCTATGTCGGTAGTCTCGTTTCCCCATGGTAGCACCTCATTTGAGTCTTGGTTGGGAAGCATTTATAAGTAAAGTTTAGCAAAGGAAGGCTGTGGTGTAAAGTTGGTCTTAAGAGATTGTTAGTAACCTATC
>DAOWJG010000122.1 GCA_030640485.1 Dehalococcoidales bacterium
CAGCTCATATATGTGAGTCATCCCTGGTCGCACTTTAACGGCGGCTGGAAAACGGCTGTCGTTGGTTTGAGTAGCTGGCGAAGCATACGACACCACCACCGTCCGGTGGCTAAGGCTTCCGGTAAATCCTCGCTGGACCCCAAACGCTCCGCCTTCCCCAAACTGCTTAATGAAATGGGGGCCATCATTGAAGCTAAGCTAGCCAAGAAGGGACGTCGCGTTCTCCTCATTGAGGGAACGATGAACAACGCCATACCGCAGGAGTTAGTCCAAGTTGTGGCTGGGAATCCTATAGAAGCTCACGAGAAGGGCATAGAGATAATACAAAAACAGCAGGTAGTAGATGTAAAGGGCCAGTCTGATGTGGTGGTCTATGGCATCGGTAATAACCGAGACCCCTATTCCGTAGGCATAAAAGACCTCTATACCAAGAAACCCCTTATTAATCCCATTCAAACGAGAAACGTGGCCCTTTCTTACAGCTACGGGCTCTTCCAGAACGTTCCCCTAGTGAAGCCGGGAGGCATCGTCATCTTCTGTCACCCGTGCCCAAACCGCTTCAACCCAGTTTATAATCCATCATACGTCGAGATGTTTGAGAAGCTACTGCCCCATACCAAGGACCCGGTGGAACTCTGGGAGCTCTATGCTGAGGAATATGCTCATCGACCCGAATTTATCCACAAGTATAGATATGGCTATGCCTTCCATGGGACTCACCCCCTAATCCTATACGGGCAGGGTCTCTACGGCCTCAAGTATATCGGCAAAGCCTTTATGGCTGGAGCCACCGACTTTGAAACCGCCAGAACGTTGAGCTTCGAGCCGTTTGCCTCCCTGGAAGAGGCAATCGCCGAGGCAGAGAATCTGATGGGTAAGGACTGTAGTATCACCTACCTTGATATGCCAGAAAGCTTTGTCTGCAACGTTGAGCCGTAGCAAATACATAGAGACGAATATCACTCAAGTAAATAACAGATAACAAGACGATGGAGAAGACAGAAGGTGGGCACGCCTTGGGACGAGTAGTTTAAGGCGTACCTGCTTTTTGTTTTAACAGCCAGTATTCCAGGCTATCGGCTAAGGCTAACCAGCTAGCCTCAATGATATTGGTGGAACTGCCAACGGTTCGCCACTCGTGAATTCCATCGCTAGACTCAATAAGGACTCGAACCTGAGACTCGGTGCCGATACTCTCCTCAAGGATACGAACCTTATAGTCCACTAACCTGACATTAGCCAAGTTTGGATAGAACCGAAGCAGTGCCTTACGCAGGGCATGGTCAAGGGCATTAACCGGCCCGTTACCTTCGGCTGCAGTATGCATTATTTCCGTGCCCACTCTTACCTTTACCGTTGCCTCAGACAGCATCTCCTCGAGATTTTCTTTTATTGGCGGTCGCCGCCTCTTCTCCACCACCACCATAAAATCGACCAGCTCAAAAGGTGGCTGGTAATCTGGCCTGGCCCGGTGAACCAGTAGCTCAAAAGAGGCTTCGGCGTTCTCATACTGGAAGCCTCGGCTCTCCAGCAACTTAATCTGTCCCAGCAGCTTCTTTAATTCCTCACCTCGTAAGGGTAAATCCAAGCCCCTTTCCCTCGCCTTATAAATAATGTTCCCCCTGCCGGATAGCTCAGAGACCACCACCCTCAGCTGATTACCCACCCGGCTGGGGTCTATGTGCTGATAGCTCTCCGACCACTTGGTTAAAGCCGAAACGTGAAGCCCACCCTTATGGCTAAAGGCGCTAGAACCAACGTAAGGCGAAGAGACATCAGGCACGAGGTTAGCCACCTCACTTACATAGTGGGATACCTCAGTTAATCTCGCCAGCTTATCATCAGTAACACAGTCAATGCCCATCTTGAGCTTCAAATCGGGGATAATAGAACACAGGTTGGCATTACCACAGCGCTCACCATAGCCGTTGATAGTGCCCTGAACCTGGCTTACTCCAGCGGCAACTGCCGCCAGGGTATTAGCCACCGCCAGTTCACCATCATTGTGAGCATGAATACCTAACGGCACCGCACTTTTATCCTTAACTGCCTTAATCGCGGCTACTATATTGGTGGGAAGTGACCCACCATTAGTATCGCAAAGCACAAGCAAGCTGGCTCCGGCTTCGGCAGCAACTTCTAGACAACGCAGCGCATAATCAGGGTTAGCCCTAAAACCATCAAAAAAGTGCTCAGCGTCAAAGAAAACAGTGAGTCCCTGTGCCCTAAGGTAGCGGATAGAATCGCTAATCATATTAAGGTTTTCTTCAAGTGAGGTCTCCAGGACCTTGATAACCTGTAGCTCCGAGCTTTTGCCGACGATAGTAACTACCTTTACCCCAACATCGGCTAGAGCCTTAAGGTTAGTATCAGCTTCTGCCCTAACCTTGGGTTGCCTGGTGCTGCCAAAAGCAACCAGTACCGAGTTACGGAGACTAAGATTCTTAGCCCTGCTAAAGAACTCAATGTCCTTGGGATTGGAGCCAGGCCATCCCCCTTCGATGAAGTGGACACCCACTTCATCAAGCTTGCGGGCAACATTCAGCTTATCCACCACCGAGAAGGAGATGCCCTCCTTCTGCGCTCCATCCCGCAGGGTAGTATCATAGAGCTGGACTTCAGTCAATTACTAGCCCCCAACCTTCTTAGCAACTAAATCCCCCATCTCTTTCGTGCCGACCTTTATCTTACCCTCACTCACTATGTCATAGGTGCGGTAACCCTCTTCCAGGACTTCCTCAACTGCATCCTCAACCGTCTGTGCCTCTCGCGGCAGTCCAAAAGAGTAGCGCAACATCAGGGCAACACTGAGAACAGTAGCCAGGGGATTAGCCATATTCAGTCCGGCGCGGCGCGGGGCACTACCGTGGCTAGGCTCGTAGAGACCGAAGATATCGGCTCCTGCCTGTGGGACCCCCGCCAGGCTGGCTGACGCCAGCATCCCCAGAGAGCCGGACAGCATTGAAGCCTCATCGGTAAGAATGTCACCAAACATGTTTGAGATAACCAAAACATCAAAGTAAGCCGGGTTCTGGATTAGCCGCATGGCGCAGGCATCAACGAACATATGCTCCAGCTCAACATCAGGGTATTCACCAGCCACCTCTGTAGCCACCTGCCGCCACAGCCGGGAGGACTCCAGCACATTAGCTTTATCCACCGAAACCAGCTTTTTGCGCCGTCCCCGGGCCAGCTCAAAGCCGACCCGAACAATACGCTCAATCTCCAGTTCGGAATAGACCATTGAGTCAACCGCCCGCCGTCCCCGGGACGTTCGCCATTGCCTTTTCGGTCGGCCAAAATAGAGACCACCAGTAAGCTCACGAACAAATATTAAATCCACCCCTTTAATAACCTCTGGCTTCAGGTTAGTGGCATCAACCAGTACCGGAAAAACCCTGACCGGACGCAAGTTGGCAAAAAGCCCCAGCTTTTTTCTCAGCGTCAAGAGGCCGTCTTCAGGACGAACCTTAACCCGGGGGTCATCCCACCTGGGACCACCCACCGCCCCGAGCAACACCGCATCACAGGCTTTACACATCTTCAGGGTATCATCAGGGAGAGCCACCCCCGTTTCATCAATGGCTACCCCACCCAGCTGACCATATTGCAGATTAAAGTCATGGCTAAATCGGCCACCCACAGTTTGCAAGACCTTGACCGCCTCGGTAGTAACCTCAGGGCCAATACCATCACCGGGTAAAACTGCTAACTTAAATCGCACGCTAAATCCTCCTGCTGGCTAGTCTCTTTCTAGTATACTCAATAAGCCCACCAGTTGAAATCAGCTCCGCCATAAAATCAGGGTAGGGTTTGGCGGTAAATACCAGGCCGCGAGTCAGGTTTTTTATCTCCCCGCCAGCCAGGTCAACCTCCAGGATGTCACCGTCTTCAGTCTTATTAACCGCCGCCTCACACTCAAGCAGGGGCAGACCAATGTTTATGGCGTTACGGAAGAAGATGCGGGCAAAGGTCCTGGCGATAACACAGGAGACACCAGCCGCCTTAATTGCCAGTGGGGCATGCTCTCTTGACGAGCCACAGCCGAAATTAGTGGTCGCCATGATGATATCCCCCGGCTTAACCTTCTTAACAAAATCTTTATCAATATCCTCCATGCAGTGTTTAGCCAGCTCCCTTGGGTCGGACACATTGAGATACCGAGCCGGAATAATCACATCGGTATTTATGTCAGCGCCGTATTTATAGACTTTACCTTTTAGCATTCGAGTTACTCTCCTTGTCAGACGTTATTGCATAGAACTCAGGAGGAAAAGGTAACTTAAACACTTCAGTTTTCCGATCTATCTTTCGTTTTAATTGAGTTTTGTAATCCTCGGGAAAATC
>DAOWJG010000166.1 GCA_030640485.1 Dehalococcoidales bacterium
AGAGCTATAACAGAATGCTCCAGGCATACCAGAATGTCTATGCTCGCTGCGGACTACCCACTTTGGTCGTTGAAGCTGATAGTGGGGCTATTGGTGGTAAGGACTCCCACGAATTTATGGTTATCACCGAAACCGGTGAAGATGAGATTATCTATTGCTCTGGTTGCCAATATGCAGCCAATGCTGATAAGGCTCAAAGCATTAAGAGTAAGGTGAATGACGAGAAGCCACTATCACTGGAAGAGGTGGCAACGCCAGGGGCAGCCACTATTGAGGAACTATCTAACTTCCTAAAGGTAGCGCCCAATCGCACCCTCAAGGCAGTATTTTACATAGCCGACGGAGAGCTAGTCTTTGTGGTTATCAGAGGCGACCTTGAGGTAAACGAGGTAAAATCAAAAAACGCTCTAAAATGTTTTGAGCTACGCCTAGCTACAGAGGCTGAAGTCATCGAAGCCGGTATTGTAGCTGGCGCTGCCTCACCAATAGGTATCAGTAATATTAAAGTCGTGGCTGACGATTCAGTAACCTCAGGAGTGAACTTTATTGCCGGGGCCAATAAACCGGAGACCCACCTTAGAAATGTCAACTATCCCCGGGATTTTAGCGCCGATATCGTAGCGGATATAGCTAAAGCCAGTGCTGGCGAGGTATGCCCCAACTGTGGCGGTAAACTGCTGTCAACACACGGCATTGAGGTAGGACACATCTTCAAGCTGGGCACCTTTCTTAGCGAGAAACTGGGGGCTTTCTTTACTGACCCCAACGGCGTTGACCGTCCAGTTGTCATGGGATGCTACGGCATTGGCCTCGGCAGATTACTCGCCGCCGCTATTGAGCAAAACCACGATGATAAAGGTATTATCTGGCCACTGCCGATTGCCCCCTACCACATCTATCTCTGCCCCCTATATCTAGACAGTCCCGAGGTGGTAGCTATGGCAGAAAAGCTCTACTCTGAATTAGAGTTAGCCGGCTGGGAGGTGCTTTTTGATGACCGCCAAGAGTCCCCGGGGGTAAAGTTTAATGATGCCGACCTTCTCGGAATACCTATCCGGGTTACTATCAGTCCCCGCACCCTGAAGAAAGACAGTGTCGAGATAAAACTGCGCTGTGAGAAAGAATCCCAGCTTGTCCCACTAGAAGAAATAGTTATAAGGCTCAGGGAACTTACTGTTAGCCAACCCAAAGCCAGTTAATCCCTGGACTGTAGGAATCAACAAAGTAAATATAGTCAATATAAACTTGATAATAGAGTCTTAATATCTAGCCCCACCGAAGCCTTCGGTAACCAAGCCTCCCTGTTTTATCCACTCATCCATACCACTCCACTTGAAGGGGCCATATAAGCCTTGAGCAATATCAAGCATATCCCTTTGAGCTCCGCCAAGAACTATCTGGATTATCTTATAATCCCTCATATATTTCTCTACATGATTATCATAAGCATAGCCGTAACTACCCATTAACTCCATGGCTCTATTTACGCAAAACTCACAAGTGTTACCGGCAAACGAGCGGGCGGCGGAAAACTTAGCGATCATTTCCGGGGAATCAGGAGGACCATATATATCCGACTGCCCGGCCTGCCAGGAGCACATTAAGGTATAATTCCTAGCGATTTCAATCCGTTTCGCCATCTCAGCCAGGATGGAAGCGAAGTAGGAGCGTTCCCTGACCGGGACTCCGGCGATATCCCTGCCCCCGGTCCAGTCAAGCGCTATCTTAAGCACGGCTTCAGCTATGCCAACCAGCCTAGCCGAAACCCCGAGCCGACCTAAGCCAACGCAATAGCCTTTAATTATCTTTGCCCCCAAACCAGGTTGGTCCAAATCCAATACATATCTCTTGGGAACTCTGACATTATCGTAGAAAAGCTCACAATTCTCATCCTGCCAGCAAAGACCCATCTTCTCATAAGGCGGTGAAATATCGAAACCCTTGGCATCAGGAGGAACGTATACTATCCCAGCGGCCTCGGCACCTTTTGAAGAGTCACGGGTTACTATGGTCCAATATCCCAGGTGACCTTTTAGGTATTTATTTACGAAATGCTCAGCTGGTCCGGCGGTACCTGGCCAAATTTTAACACCGTTAATCACGGCTTCATCACCTTCGATTTTCAGCGTGGTTCTAATAGTTCTAAAATCAAATGCTGGGTCTTCCACATTTGCCCCACCAGCGCGCTCGGTAATAGCCACACATGCCATCCAGGCATCATCCCCCAAGATTCTGGGGGCAAACTCCTTAAGTAGGTCATCCCTCTTGGCGGCTACCATAAAGGAAACTGGCCAGTGGATATGCATGACCTCCATCGCCATGCCGACATCAGCCCGCGAAAGCTCCAAATAGATCATATTTCTGACCACGGTGGACAGTCCCAGCCCCCCCAATTCCTTGGGAAAGTTGGTCTTGGTTAGGCCCATCTTGACACATTCCACATAGTATTTATCCCTAGTCTCTAGTGCTAACTCCCGGTCCCTATGCCATCCGCCCTCAAAGTTATGTCGCTCTGGCATTAACTCTTTATCGACAAACCGGGCTACGTTCACCACGATCTCTATTTCCTCATCGCTGCAATAACACCCAGAATACTTATACCTCGGGTCTAACAATTTGTAGTACCCCTTGCCTAATTCCAATGTAACCCTCCTTTTTTCTAACTACGGCACAAAATACCGCCAAGATAGTATCATAATTTTGGAATAGAAACAAATCTTAATAAATAACCACCGCCAATATCAACTGCGTAGACTGGCCCCAAGCTCAGTAGACAGCCTGTCCAGAATCCGCTGTTGAACCTCATCAACCTCCTCATCAGTCAGGGTATGAGCCGGTGACTGGAAGGTAATCCGATAGGCAAGGGATTTTTTAGCCGCTGGGACCTGCTTACCTGAATAGACATCAAATAAGCTAACCCTGGCTACCAAGGGAAAACCTTTAATGATATTCTGTATGCGGTAATGAGTCACGGCGCCATCAACTACCAGGGCAACGTCCCTCTCTACCGACGGAAACCGAGGTATCGGCTGAAACACTCTATGGTCTACGGTAAAGGGCAAGAGTTGCGTCAGATTGATTTCAAAAAGACTAACCGCTCCCGAAATCTCAAAAGCTTCTAATACCTTAGGGTGCAGCTCACCGATAACGCCCAGTCGGTTACCGGCGATAGCTATGGCTGCCTGTTTATTGGGTTTTAAGCTAGCATCGCCACAATCTTCAACGTCACTTTCTACGCCCAAGTGACCAAGTAAACCTTCGACCACTCCCTTAGCGTCGTAGAAATTAAAAGAGCCGTCACCACCATGCCACGACCTTTCCAGCCTGGAGCCACTCAGCAGGCCACCGAGTATCTCCGGCTCATCAGGCAAGTCTTGCTGCCGCGGGAGATATACCTTACCCAATTCAAAAATTCTGATACCACCATCTTCATGCTTCCGGTTTGAGGCAAGGGTAGCTAAAAGATTAGCCCGAAGATTAGGACGAAGGTATTCCTGCTCCACCGTCATCGGATTAGCCATACGCAGGGGAAAGGATTCGAGAGAACACGGCTCCGGAAGCAGCCTATTTAACAATTCTAGGCTGGTTAAGGAATAAGTAATTACTTCCTGGAAGCCATAACCAACCAGGCTATACCTTACCTTCCGCCTGAGACTAAGCATGGGTTCAGGGCATTGGCTAGGTAGTGGCTGACTGAGTAAAGTGACTGGGATTCTATCATAACCAATAATACGGGCTACCTCCTCCATAAGGTCAACCTCCTGACAAATGTCACTCCGCCAGTAAGGAGTATTCACCCAAACTTCCGAGGTTGAATCTTCCACCCTACAGTCAAACCCCAAAGCAGCGAGCGTATCTACAATCTGGGTAAGGTCAAACTCAACACCTAAAAGCCGCTTCATTCTATCCGTTGATAACAGTATCGGCTTATGGTTTAATCTACCGGGATAAACGTCACTAAAACCTTTAGCCGCCTTGCCGCCAGCCAGCTCAACAATCAGTTGGGTAGCGCGCTTAAGCGCCAACGGGGCTAACTCAGGACGAATACCCCTCTCAAATCTCATGCGGGCTTCACTCGAAAGTCGCAGAGTGCTACCGGTGTGGTGAATACTCGCCGGGTTAAAATTGGCTGCTTCCAGCAGTACTGAGGTTGTCTCATCAGTAACCTCGCTATCAGCACCACCCATAACACCAGCCACCGCCACTGCCCTTACCTCATCGGCGATAACGAGTACATCCTCAGAAAGAACCCGCTCTGCCCCGTCTAGCGTAGTTATCGTCTCACCAGCCCTAGCCCGGCGCACGATAATCTTCTGGCCCTTAATTCGCTGGTAGTCAAAGGCATGCAGGGGCTGCCCCTGCTCCAGCATGACATAGTTAGTGACATCGACAACATTGTTTATCGGCCGCATGCCATATCTGAGTAAGCGTTGTTGTAACCACCAGGGAGATTCAGCCACCTTGACCCCGGTGATTAGACTGACTGAGTACCGGGGACATAGCTCAGGGTCAGCAATTTCTACTGATATTTGCTGCTCAATAGGGTGGGCTGATTCCTCATAGCTAGCCTCAGGGAGATGCACACCCTGCCCGGTCAAGGCAGCAACCTCCCGAGCTATGCCAACTACCGATAAGCAGTCCGGTCGATTAGGGGTTATATCAAGGTCAAGAATAACATCACCCAAGTAATCAGCCAGCGGCATACCCACCGGCGCTTCATTGGGTAAAATCATGATCCCTTCGTGACTATCCGAGATACCCAGTTCCTTTTCCGAACAGGCCATGCCACTGGAGACAACACCACGAATCTTGGCTGATTTCAGGCGGTATACCTGCCCACTATGCCCATCAATAAGCTGAGCTCCAACCGGGGCAAAGGCCACCTTATCGTCACGCCTGAGATTGGGAGCCCCACAGACCACCGTCGCTTGCTCGGTACCCAAATCTAAGGTAACCAGTCTGAGACGGTCAGCATTAGGGTGCGGGCTAACAGCCGTTATCTGCCCGATAGTAATACCCTCCCAACTACCACCAACAACCTGCACCCTCTTAATCTCAGTACCCGCCATCGTCAACCGATTGGCTAACTCATCAACCGGCAGGGTAACGTCTACATACTCCTTAAGCCACTTAAGTGAAACCTTCATTTTTCCAAACCGTGATAAGAGTCCAAAATATTTATTATAAACAGTCGCTAAAACTGAGATAAGAACCTGAGGTCATTATTGTAGAATAGTCTGATATCATCAATGCCGTGGCGGAGCATGGGCAAACGGTCAACACCCATACCAAAGGCAAAACCGGAATAAATCTCAGGGTCAATACCACCACGCTCAAGCACCTGGGGATGAGCCATACCGGCACCCAGGATTTCAATCCAGCCAGTATTGCTACACAGGCGGCAACCGGCACCACGGCAGACCGAGCACTCAATAGCCATCTCCACTCCCGGCTCAACGAAGGGGAAATAGTCACAGCGAAAGCGTACCTTCCGCTCTTCCCCGAAAAAACGGCGAGCAAACTCATAAAGCGTTCCTTTAAGGTCAGCCATAGTAATATTCTCATCTACAGCAATACCATCAATCTGGTGGAACATGGGGGTATGAGTCGCATCACTGGCCTCATAGCGATAGACCTTGCCTGGCTCAACCAACCTTATCGGGGGGCGACGGAACTCAATTGCCCTGGCTGTTAGTGAGGTAGTATGGGTGCGCAGTAGCATGGTCCTTTCGCCACCCTCCGCCTCAAAATCAACCCAAGATGTCGACATACTGTCACGAGCCGGATGCTCCTCGGGGATATTCAGCGCCTCAAAGTTGTAATAATTCCATTCCACCTCTGTCCCTTCCACTACCCCAAAGCCCAGAGAGACAAATATGTCGCATACCTCAGCCAGGGTTTGAGTAATAGGATGTAAGTGACCTAGGGGATAGGGACGACCCGGCAGGCTAATATCAAGACGTCTCTCCTCAGCCGCTCCCATAAGTTGCGCCTCTCGCAGAACCGACTCTTTTTGCCCGAAACCACCCTCTAGGTCAGCCTTAATCCGATTTGCCCGGGCACCAATCGCCTTCCTCTCTTCAACCGGCAGGGCAGCCAAACCACGCAGAATGCTGTTCAATTCACTCTTCTTGCCCAAATAATGAACCCGCCAGAGATCCAGCTCCTTAATACCGGTAACAGCCTTTAATTCCTTCAGGGCATTTAGTTTTAGTCCTTCAAGCCGCTCTAACATATTCTCATCTTTCCAACATAATCTAAGGGTAGGCTAATCAGCTCACTTCTAAAAGAAAGTGCGGCTACCAGTAACTAGCAACACCGCACTTCACATCATAACTGTCCTGCATTATAGGTTTTAAACAACCAGGGGTCAACAAAACAAACAACTGTTACTTATAGACTAACCCACATCTCATCCCCACCCTTCCAGAAGATCGGGGTGCTTAAGAGGGATAAGATTCAGACTAACTCCATGGATTAACTTTAATGATTAAAACTATAACTTAACTATTCAACGGTAAAGGGCACACCTAACTCTTCTTTGCCATCTGCATACAGCACTACCTTATATTCACCTCCTGGCCATCCAGGATCAGGCCTCTCCAGTGAGAAACCAACATATCTTGTGCCCTCAGTAATCACGCTAAATTCATCAATGATATAGTCAGTCACGCCCTCCGCCTCACCTTCTATATATATC
>DAOWJG010000172.1 GCA_030640485.1 Dehalococcoidales bacterium
AATGACTTGCTCACTCACGGTGACCTCACCTTCCCTAATTTAGTGTCAGGGGACCCAGCGTGATTACTTCATCCACAAATTCGTTTAATGACGACAGGAATTTTGGAGCCTCAGATGTGGCCAACCACTCGGCTCTTAATCTCTCTGGCTCTATCCCGAGTTGGGATAGCGTCTTCTTGAGTAGCATTACATTTCGTCCTGCCTTATAGTTACCACTGACATAGTGGCAGTCCCCGGGAGCACAACCGGCTACCAACACACCGTCAGCACCTCTGGCAAAGGCATCAAAAACAAAGGTGGGGTCTATCCTTCCGGTGCAGGTGGTTTTGATCATTCGGGGATAGAAATTATCCTTAAATTTTGAAGCCATGGCACGTTCTGCTCCGGCCGGCGAACACCAGTTACAGCGAAAGATGACAATGTTAGGCTTAAAGTTATTCATAGCTTCTCCTCATCAATAATTTGTTTTACCATTGATGGTATCTTTTCTGCCACCTCTGGGGTGCACTGTTCAGCGAAGGTTTCGTTGTCCTTTATCTCGACGGCATATATGCTGACAGATTGGGGCATACTGCAGCCCAGCCTCACCCCAACCTCAAAGGCGGTGGCAATATCCATGCTGTGAGACGAAGAAAAGTCCATATTTGGACTAAAATCTTCCAGCCCGAGTTTATATAGCTCCCCCGGCTTTCCCCGTTCAGTTTTTATAGAATCGATGATGATGAGCTTTTCATAGCCCGTTATCAGGTCAAGGAGGGCGATGGCGGCTTCATTTGTTTGTTCTACTTCAACACCGGGTTTTTGCTCCCCGAGCTTCTGGGCAATTTTTAGGCCCACGGCATCATCGCTGAGAATTGGACTACCGATACCTAAAACGAGCGTATTCATACCCTGTTTTTCCCCTTCTTATATTTATGGATAACCTTATCCAAGGTTCTTTTAGCAAGCCAAACACAGCGGACTTTTATCGATGGGATATCACCCATAGCTTACCCTTTGCCGCGTCTTTATCTCCCCGGCATTATTTGCCAATACCGCTCAGGATTTACACAGCGATGACCTCTTTAACCTCCGGTATCTGTTGTTTAAGGACTCGTTCAATTCCGCTTTTCAGGGTTATCGCTGCCATCGGGCAGCCATTGCAGGCACCCTTCAACTTCAGTTTTACCACTCCTTCGGTTACGTCCACCAGCTCAACATCACCACCATCAGCCTGCAAAGCGGGCCTTATCTGGGCCAGCGCTGCCTCTACCTCATCACGCATGCTTCTGCCTCCTTATCTTGATAATGCCGCATAGGTATCAGTTATAGTTTTCGCTAGTGTATCCTTGATAGTTCGGGCTCCAGATGGACGAACACTAACGCACACACCACATCGCTTGCATTTAAGCTCATCAATGACTGACTTTAACCGCTCTTCAGAAGTCTCTAGTTTAGAGGCCTCGTACGGACATATGCCGACACAAATCCCGCAGCCGCTACATAAATCGTCATTAACCTCAATCTCCGGTATCTCGGTCTGCAGCCCGAGGACGACACACCCCTTACAGCTCTTACACGGCCCGCAACAGAGGCATCTCCTCGCCTCCTCAATCACCTCTGCCAGGGAGTATTCTTTCTCAAACGGCTCAAAATTGAGTCGTTCTTTGGCCAGAGTCCACTTGAGTTCCGGCTGAAGCTTATACCTAATGCGCTCCGGGATAGAGGCAGTTTCATACTCCTTTTCCTCCCTGCCGGCTTTCATGTCCTCACCCTTGAGGTAGCGGTCGATGGACTCGGCGGCGGTGGCTCCGTCTCTCATTGCTTCCGAGGCAAAACCAACCATCCTGACATCACCACCAATGAAGACCCCTTCTTTGAGGTTACTCATCAGGGTAATCGGGTCGATGTCCAGTCTACCCCGCTCATTGAGTAAGGTCTCTTTCTGGAATAAGGTTCGCTCCGGACCCTGTCCTATGGTTATCAGCAGGACATCGCCCTCAACGTACATCACGTCACTGCGGTCACATTGGGGGTTGAATCTGCCGTCCTCGTCAAAGACTGAGGTACACCGGGGACACTTTATTCGGTTAAACTTCCCATCCTTCCCTATTATCTCCTCTATGCCTCGGGAATAGATTATCTTTATGCCTTCTTCGGTAGCGCCTTCTATTTCTTCATCGTCAGCCGGTATACCATCCTTAGTTGATTTATCTTCGCACTCTAGGCAGATAATGGCAATCTCTCCCCCCAGCCTTCGGGCAGTTCCGGCGACGTCAAAGGCGACATTACCTCCGCCGACTACAATTACCTTCTTACCCTTATAGAGCTGGAGGGGAACGTTTCCCTGCAGCACTTCATAGAGAAGGTTTAGACCGAACACGACTCCTTCCAAATCAGCAGTAATTAGTTCTCGCCCAAAGGTGAGGGGTCGGGGAGTAGGTGTTCCGGTAGCAATAAATACCGCCCGATAGCCTGCCTTCTTAAGGTCGTCCAGCGTTTGGCCCTTGTCGCCTACTTCAGCACCAAGTTTGACTTCTATGTGGGCGATCCGGAGCAGGTTATTAATCACCGAGTCAATGATATCCTGGGGAAGGCGATATGCCGGAATAAGACACATGGCGCCGCCTAACTTGGGGTTTCTCTCCAGGATGGTAACCCGGTATCCTTTCTTGCTCAATATATAGGCACACATTAAGCCCCCCGGCCCACCACCAATCACCGCCACCCTCTCTTTGGTCGGCGCGGGGAGCGACGGTACTGTCTCAAGATACTTGACGTACTCTTTCGCTACAAGACGCATCAGCATCCGGCGTCTTACGGCTCCAGTCTCGTCCTTATAGTTACACTCCTGCTCACAGAGCCCACAGATGTAGGCGCACAGTAGTGGGAATAGGGGACTCTGCTCATAAACCTCGTTACCTATCTCAATCATCTGCCTGGCGGCTTCCTCCGGATCGAAAGGCAGTAGGGCAATCATAGCGTGATTCCGCTGAATATCTATGCCCAAGGGGCACCTGATCTGGCAGGGGGATAGGTACACCTTGCCATCTTCACAGATTACCTCTTCAACTTGGCTCTGTTCCTCCGTAGACATATCCTTTGTCATCCGAGCCTCCTAATTTACTTTTTAGTGTTCGTCTCCTCCCTGGTTTTGCCCATTACCCCCTTTTGAGCTTCTTTACTAGGTCCCCGTTGGCGTCATATACGCTCACCTCAAGGGGCATTCCTCCGGGGAGGGAATGAGTGGCACAGGCATGACAGGGGTCATAAGCTCGGAATCCCATCTCAATCATGTTAAGAATCCCGTCGGGAACCTCTCCGTTTTTAATGAGTGCTTTAGCTGCCTTCTCCACCGACATATTAATGGCCGCCGAGTTATTCTGGGTAGCAACGATTAAATTAACCTTGGTGAGAATGCCCTTATCATCAGTTTGGTAGTGATGGATTAGGGTGCCCCTTGGGGCTTCGACGATACCAATGCCCTCCTTTGGAGTTTTGGTAGGTAGATTTACAATATCAGGAGAAGTAATTTCCGGGTCGCGGGCAAGCTCAAGTACCCGCTCTGATGCGTAGAGAGCCTCAACCAGCCGTGCCCAGTGGAAAGCCAGGGTGCTGTGGACCGGTTTCCCGCCCAATACGGAAAACATCTTTTCATAGGCTTCCTGAGCCAGTGGGGTTGCCATTCCATCGGCGACATTCAGTCTTGCCAGGGGAGCTACCCGGAAAACCCCGCTCTCTTTGCCGTCAACAAACCCCTTCCAGCCTACTTTCTTAAGGTAGGAGAACCGAACATAGGTCCAGGGCTCAACGTGCTCCCTGATGTGGTCGAGGTAATCCCGAGACTTAAATTTAGCAAATTCCTTGCCGTCGGGGTCAACCACTCTTATCTGGCCATCGTAGAAGGTTACCTTGTTATTCTTATCCACCATACCCATATAGTATGTCTGGTGTGAGAAGATATCACCGGTAATGAGGTCAACATAGTCCTTGTTTTTGAGCACGATGTCATCAAAAATCTCAAGGGAAAGCTTACAGAATTCTACCGCAAATTCCCCGGCCTCAATAATTTTCTGCCTTTCCTCTTCATTAATACCCTTGGATACCCCACCGGGTAAGGCGCAGGAAGGCATTACCGGCTTACCCCCGATTATTCTCAGGACATTCCTCATCCCCTTTCGCATCTGTATAACTTTTAAACCGGTTTCCAGCCCCGCCTTGGCAATAACCCCTAGGATATTTCTCTCCCCGGCGGGTGCCTGCGGGCCAACGACGAAGTCGGGACC
>DAOWJG010000106.1 GCA_030640485.1 Dehalococcoidales bacterium
ATAGCGGGACGCTGAGCCGAGTCCTATCTCAACCTATCTACCGGGATACGTTTTTCAATGGCAAATTTCTGGCGGGCGTCGTTACTATAGCCGTCATGCTGACGAGCATCGTTCTGCTGGTGGCTGGCTTGGGACTGAGAATTATTGGGGTTCCCCCAAGTTCAGAGGAGGTTCTGCGGCTGCTTCTATTCTTGATGCTGACTACCCTCTACGGAGCCTTTTGGCTGGGTTTAGCCATGCTATTCTCTGTCTTCCTGCGGCGGGTGGCTACTTCAGCCCTCGCCTCAATAGCGACTTGGCTATTCTTCCTCTTTTTTATGCTTATAATTTCTGGCTTTATTGCTAATATGCTAGTCCCTGTTGACGGAATGTCATCTACGGAAGAGCTAATGAGGAATGCCAGTGTTCAAATCACGGCGATGCGTATTTCACCCATTGCCCTTTTCCAGGAGGCGACCACTGTCCTCCTCGTGCCCGGGGCAAGGACAATGGGAGAGTACCTTGAGCTTCAAGACGCTTCTGGTGCTGCGTGGATGCCTGGTGCTCTACCAATAGGCCAAACCCTGCTTACTATATGGCCCCACCTGGTAGCCTTTGTGGCCTTAGCCGCGGTGTGCTTTGGTGTCTCATATTATAAATTCACGCGTGAAGAGATAAGGTCTACCTAAGCACGCTGTAACCTTGCCTCAGTTACTTAGGACACGGACAAGATTTGGCGGGCGGCTTGCCATTTTGGCGAGAGCAGATTAATAGCCGCCAAATATAGTTTCCCAGTCTCTAAGTTCTCACACTTATAGTTATCTTATCCCCGGATAGCCTGGAAAACAAGAAGGCTGCGGGCGCAGAGCACCTACAGCCTTACGTTGGTCTCGAGGCTTTTAATATTCAATTAGGTCTCCCCGAGAGCGTTACCGAAGCGGAGTTTGTAATGGCGTCTTATTAACCAGTTTCGTCGACTGGATTATTGCTTGGCGCCGATGGCTGAATAGTGGACGGCGCAGGAAGGAGGGAACATCCAGTTCCTCTTCGCTCTTCAGGCTCTTAAGGAATTGGACAACTTCGTCTTCCTGGCTCGCTTGACTCATTCCTGTCTTGGAGGCAAACCCAGTGGCAATTAGGGTAATCCTGATATCGTTATCCATATCGGGGTCATGAGCCACGCCAAAAATGATGTTAGCCTCGGGGTCAACTGCCTCCTTGATTATTGCCGCCGCTTCATTAACCTCAAACAGGGTGAGGCTGCTACCGCCAACAACGTTGAATAACACTCCCTTTGACCCGGTAACAGAGACGTCTAATAGGGGGCTGGATAAGGCTTCCTTGGCCGCCTCTATCGCCCGGTTCTTGCCTGAAGCGATGCCGATGGACATCCAAGCGGGACCGGCATCCTTCATTATTGCCTTGACATCAGCGAAGTCAAGGTTGATTAGCCCGGGGACAGTGATGACTTCAGATATAGCCTGAACCCCATGTCTCAATACATCATCAGCGAGCTTAAAGGCATTATCTACTCCCGTCTTCTGGTCGCAGAGGGCAAGCAAGCGGTCGTTGGGAATGATAATAAGGGTATCAACCTTAGTTAGCAGTTGGACAATGCCATCATCAGCTACCTGGCAGCGACGATTACCCTCAAAGGCGAATGGCTTAGTGACCACAGCAATAGTGAGGGCACCACCCTGTTTAGCTATTTCAGCAATAGTAGGAGCGGCCCCGGTGCCGGTGCCACCACCCATACCGCAGGTGATAAACACCATATCTGCGCCAGAGACAATTTCCTTAATCTCGTCACGGTTTTCTTCAGCTGCCTTCTGCCCCAGAGCATAATCACCGCCGACACCTAAGCCTCTGGTGATTTTTTCTCCAAGCTGGACGCGGGCAGGAGCCTCGGTAATGGCCAGGGCTTGGGCATCGGTATTCATAGCAATGAACTCCACACCGCGAATTTCCTCCTGTACCATGCGGGTTACTGCATTACAGCCGCCGCCGCCCAGACCGATAACCTTAATCTTAGCTGGGTTAGCTACAAAGCTTGTTTTTGCCATCTCCTCCTCCTTTCTATATCATTTGGGTAAATTTTCTGTTGTTGTCTAGTAGCGGAACAGACTCTTGATTCGGGAAACAAATCGTCGGAATGGTCCCTTGGTTTTCCATGTCGGTTTGCCTTCGTTCTTCACTCCCCAGAGCAACAAGCCAACACTGGTAGCGTGTGCCGGGTCACGAAGAGTGTCACTGATACCGGGCACAGTGATGGGAACCCCTATCCTTACTGGGAGTCGTAGTATATCGCGCCCTAATGCCTCGATACCGGAAAGGTTAGCGCTACCGCCACAAAGAACCAGTCCCGCGGGGACTAGTCTTTCATAATCAGAACGTGGCAGCTCAAGCAGGATAAGCCTTATGATTTCCTCAACTCGAGCCCGGACAATATCACACAGGTCTTGATAGGAAACACCATGCCCGTCGGCAGATATGGTGCTGGTGGTTTCTGCTTTGCTTTCGTAGACGGGCATAACACTGCCGTATCTCTTTTTCATCTCCTCAGCCACGTCAAACGGTAGCCCCAAGCCAATGGCTACATCCCGGGTAAGTTGATAACCGGCTACCGGCAGGATAGACGTATGCCAGATACTGCCTTCTTTAAAGACGGCAATGTCAGTAGTGCCGCCACCGATATCAGCCAGTATAACACCTACCTGCTTTTCATCCTCAGTTAGTACCGCTTCACTGCTGGCCAGTGGTTCAAGGATGAGGTCATCAATATCGATGCCAATGCTACGAATACACTTTACCAGGTTCTGGACGGAGGTTACGGCGGCGGTAATGATGTGAGTCTCGACATCCAGTCTGAAGCCGTGCATTCCCACCGGGTTCTTGACGCCTATCTGTCCATCGATAGCGTAACCTCGAGGGATGATATGGAGTAGCCTTCGGTCATTGGGGACCTTAATGTTTTGGGCACAGGAGAGTACCCGTTTCAGGTCATCTTGGCGTACCAGTCGATCACTATGGGTGATAGCTATTACCCCTCGATTATTCATCGAACTGACATGTCGGCCCGTCACTCCAACATAGGCTGATTCTACCTTATAGCCGCTAGCCTGCTCTGCTTTTCTCACCGACTCACGGATTGATTCTCTGGCCTCGTTAATGTTGACCACCAGCCCTTTATGCAGTCCGTTGGATGGGGTGATGCCGACTCCGACAACCCGAATACCACCGCCCCCATCTACTTCAGCGATAATGGTGCATACTTTGGTAGTGCCAACATCAATTGATGCTAAAGTAGCCCGCTTTTTCATCTGTCACCTCCCGTTTTAGATTTTGCCCTCTGTAATTACTCTTATTTTTCACATTGCTAGTACCCCCTTAGTGCCGCGATAAGGTATCTATAGCTATGACGCCCAAAAGGTCGTCCGAAGCGTTTCCAGAAGCACTGGTCTTCTCCATCCGTTGGCTCTATCCTGAATCGCAAAGCACAACTTTTCTGCTGTTTCACAGTATTCATCCCGAAAGGCAATACGCTCGGTGGCTCTTAACTTGGCGCTACGACTACGTGGGTTAAGCTCAACCTCTTGGGGCGATGGAGTAATGACCTTCTTGTTGACTAATCTGAGACAGGCAGTATGCCCGCAAACGCAGGTTGGTATCCCCGGAGGGCAGATGCAGTCCCTGGCTTCTTTTTGCATGAGCTGTTTTACAATACGGTCTTCCAGGGAGTGATAGCTAATGACGACTAATCTCCCCTCGGATCCCAAGAGGTTAATCGCCTGCTTTAGAACCGCCTCTAGATTTTCAAGTTCGTGATTAACCGCTATCCGCAGTGCCTGAAAGGTCCTGGTAGCCGGGTGGATTCTATCCTTCCTGCCGCCGATAGCCTGTTCTATTGTTTGAGCCAGCTTAAGGGTAGTTTTTATGGGGCGCTCCCTCACAATACGGCGGGCTATCTGACGGCTATAAGCTTCCTCACCGTACGTTCGGATAATGTGAGCCAGTTCAGTCTCGGATGACCGGTTAATAATATCGGCAGCCGTAACCTCCTGGCGGGGACTCAGGCGCATATCTAAAGGCCCGTCGTGCTGAAAACTGAAACCACGGCTATCCTTATTGAGCTGCCGTGAAGAAAGTCCAAGGTCAAACAAAATACCGTGCACCGGTTGGAAGTCATATTTGAGACAGATAGCCTGTAGATTAACGAAGTTTTCGTTAATTAGTAGGGTTGAGCTGGCATAGTTCTGGAGGCGGGCACTGGCTGCTTCTATAGCTTCGGGGTCAGCGTCAATGCCCAGCAGCTGCCCACCCGGTGAGCTCCGCTCCAAGATGGCGGCAGCGTGACCGCCACCCCCGAGAGTGCAATCAATATAGCGTCCCCCGGGCTGAACTGCCAGTGCCCTGACCGCCTCTTCAAGTAGAACCGGGATATGGGTGGGGGCTGACATATTCAGGTTCATTCACGCTTCTCCAGGCTTTCTATAATCTGCCAGGCTTGCTCCTGACTAACAGCCTTTTCCGCCTCCCAGTGCGCTTTATTCCACAGTTCAAAGTAATTGTTGGCGCCGGTGATGATGGCTTCGTCACCGATCTCAGCATATTCCCGTAGCTGATAGGGTAGGGCTATCCTACCCTGCCCATCAACATGGAGGTGAAAGGCGGTAGCAAAGATAGCCCGATTTAGCTTTCTGAGTTTACTGCGGGTAATAGAACCAGTAGTGAGCGCCGTAGCCAGCTTTTTCCATTCCGATACGGGGTAGCCAGTGATGCATTTCTCCACACCGGAAGTTAATACCACTCCCTCTCTTAGTTCGCTTCTGAACTTGGGGGGGATTGGCATCCGGCCCTTGTCATCAATCTTGTACTCAAACTCACCGAAGAACATTACACCTTCCCCAGTATATACCACTTTCTACCACCTTCTACCATTCTACAACACAACACCCCATATTTGTCAATACCCTTGGCATAAAAATTAAAAAATAGCTCATTTTGCTATCCACTTTATATGTGGTAAAATAGAATGCTTAAAATAATGCTATGTTTACCGCAGGCATACTTACCATTAGTGATAAGGGTTGGCAGGGCCAGCGCTACGATAAGAGTGGTCAGGTAGTCAGGGATAGTCTTTCTTTACTCGGTAGTAACGTTGTTAAGTATGAGATTATCCCTGATGAAGTGGATGTTATTGCCAGTAAGCTGGCTGAGTGGGCTGACGGGGGTAGCCTGGATGTTATCCTGACTAGCGGGGGCACGGGACTGGCCCGGCGTGATGTTACCCCCGAAGCGACCCTTTCCGTAGTGGATAGGGTGGTACCCGGCTTGACTGAGGCAATGAGAGCCGAAACCTTTAAGGTAACGCCGTCGGCGATATTGAGCCGGGCGGTATCCGGAGTGAGAGGCCGGTGCCTTATTATTAACCTGCCCGGTAGCCCCAAGGCAGTTCGGGAATGTCTTGAGGTAATTCTACCGGTCATTCCTCATGCCATAGAGATTATTAAGGGTGAGGTAACGGAGCACGAAGCCCCGCACAGTGAAGCAGAAGCAAATGCAGATTGATATTTTGACCTTATTTCCGCAGCTGTTCCAGGGCCCATTTAGCGAGGGTATTTTCCAACGGGCGGTTGACCGAAAGCTCGTTCAGGTAAATATCCATAATATTCGAGACTATACTCATGATAGGCACCACACTGTTGATGATTACGCCTATGGGGGTGGTGCCGGCATGGTGCTCAAGCCCGAGCCGATTTTTGAAGCGGTAGAGAAGGTAAAGAAAGACACAGGTCTTAGGGAAGGAGTTGAGGAATTGCCTGTTATTCTACTCACTCCGCAGGGGCGTCTTTTTAGCCAGGAGGTCGCTCAGGAGCTAGCGAGCTATAGTAATCTAGTTCTTATCTGCGGTCGCTATGAGGGTGTTGATGAGCGGGTACGCCAGCACCTAGCCACTGATGAGATCAGTATCGGCGATTACGTGCTGGGTGGTGGTGAGCTAGCGGCTATGGTTGTGGTTGATGCTGTGGTCCGGCTACTACCCGGAGTTCTTGGTTCTGAGGCTTCGGCACAGGATGATTCTCATACTATGGGATTGCTGGAATATCCCCAGTATACGCGTCCCGAAGTCTACCGGGGCTGGGCAGTACCTGAGGTTTTACGGTCAGGGAATCATGCCCAGATTGCTAAGTGGCGTCACGAGCAGGCTATCCTGCGCACCCTGAAGCGTCGCCCTGAGCTGCTGGACAGAGCTAACCTGGATTCAGCAGAAAAGCAGTTAGTAGACAGCTTTAAGAAGCTTTAGTTTCTGCATGGAGTTTGAAAGCCAAGCTTTATATAAATGGTTTAAGGGCTAAAGAAACTTTATTTATACGAGGGGTCTCAAAATGAACATCGCTCAACTGGTTGAAGTCAAGCCAAACCCTAATATTCCGTCTCTAGCTCCCGGCGACACGGTAAAGGTTAGTGTCAAGATTGTGGAGGGAGATAAGGAGCGCCTCCAGGTTTTCCAGGGGGTAGTAATTAAGACTCGCCGTGGTATTGGTGGCGGTAGCTTTACCGTAAGGCGTGTCAGTCGTGGTATCGGTGTCGAGCGCACCTTCCTGTTTGGATCACCGCTGGTGGAGAAGGTAGAGGTGGTGCAGCACGGGAAGGTACGTCGTGCTAAGCTGTACTACCTGCGTCGGCGCAGTGGTAAGACGGCTCGCCTTAAGGAAAGGCGGATGGATAAGGGAGAAAAACAAGAGGCGAGCTAGGCCAGAGCTACCTGCCGGAGTAGTGGATGGAGTATGCTGAGGTTAGTGTCAACTCTCCAGTAGCCCGGCGTCAGGCATTTAGCTATGCGATACCATCTGATTTAATTATTGAGGTTGGGCAGGCGGTATGGGTTCCTTTTGGTGATAAGCAGCTCCAGGGTATTGTTTTAGAGCTGACTGATAACCCCTCGGTTGCTGAGACCAGAGACATTGCTGGTATTATTGAACCCCGTCCCTTATTATCCCCATCCCAGGTATTTTTGGCTCGCTGGATAAGCGAGTATTACCTATCGCCCCTTTTTGATGCTGTGGCGCTAATGCTACCCCCGGGTTTTAAGCGTAGCGTAATCACCTATCTCTCGGCATTACCAGTTCCCTGCGAGCCTGATATATCTTCACTAACCCGGGAACAGAGGTATGTTCTTGATTTAACTGGGAGGAAGGGCAGGGTAGGCCTCAGGGAATTGGAGAAGACCCTGGGTAAGAAGAAGGCTCAGGGTATCGTTTCCCAGCTGGTGAAGCGAGGGCTAACGCTGAGGAGCTATGAGCTTCAGGCAGTCAGGGCAAGACCGAAGGTAGAGTCTTACCTCAGCCTGGCGGTTGATGCCGCTGAAGCTCAGTTGGAAATAGCCAGGTTGCGTAAAAGAAGAGCCCAAAAACAGGCGGCGCTGCTTGGTTTTCTAGTGCGGCAACCCAGTCCGGTGCCCTGGACAGAGGCCAGGCGGGAGGTTAACTGTGATAAAACCGCGGCTCATGCCTTGGCGAGCAAGGGTTTAGTAACCGTTCAGCCGGTTGCGGTAAGACGCGAACCGATTTCCTATCAGGGCATTACCCCGTCAGAGCCGCTACTCCTGACTGCGGCTCAGAAATCGGCCCTGGAGTGCATAAAATCCAGCCTGCATAGTGGAGCCAAGCCTCATACCTCGCCAGGTGTTTTCCTGCTCCACGGGGTTACCGGCAGTGGCAAGACCGAGGTCTACCTGCAAGCGCTGGCTGAGGCGGTAAGGCTGGGTAAAAGAGGCATCGTTTTGGTTCCTGAGATTGCCCTCACCCCCCAGATGATAGAGCGGTTTGCCGCCCGTTTTCCCCACAGGGTGGCTATTCTCCACAGTAAGCTTTCCCTGGGGGAACAGTTTGACGAGTGGCAGCGGATACGAGACGGGGAGTTTGATGTCATTATCGGCCCGAGGAGTGCTATTTTTGCTCCCCAACCAGACCTGGGGCTTATCGTTATTGATGAGGAACACGAATGGACCTATAAACAGCCGGACAGACCACCCCGCTACCAGACTCGTGATGTGGCGATAAAGCTGGCCGGCTTAACCGGTGCCGTAGTCGTTCTCGGCAGTGCCACCCCGGATGTTGAGACTTTCTACCATGCCCGAAGAGGGGACTACCGCCTGCTTCAGCTTCCGAAGCGGGTGGTTCCGGATGTGGGCTCACCCCTACCTAACGTTGAAGTAGTAGACTTGAGGGAGGAGCTTAAGGCGGGAAACCGGAGTATTTTCAGCCGCTCTCTGTCTCAGGCCATCACTGAAGCCACCGGTAGCAGTGAGCAGGTGATTCTGTTTCTCAATCGGCGGGGAGGGGCTACCTTTATTCAGTGTCGTAATTGCGGCTATGTGCTCCGCTGTCGGCGCTGCGAGGTTCCGTTTACCTATCATCTTGATGAAGACACGCTGGTCTGCCACCAGTGTAACTACAGGATGCCGGTTCCCCAAACCTGCCCCCAGTGCCTGAGCCGGCGTATAAAGTTCCTGGGCATTGGCACCCAGAAACTGGCGCAGGAAGCCAATTATAGTTTTCCCCGGGCCAGGTTACTGCGCTGGGACAGTGATGCTACCAGGGGAAAGGATTCTCATCGGGAGATACTAAACAAGTTCCGTGCCCATGAGGCTGATATTCTCGTGGGCACGCAGATGATTGCCAAGGGGTTAGACCTGCCCCTGGTTACGCTGGTGGGAGTCATTAACGCCGACATCAGTCTGAACCTGCCTGACTTCCGGGCCGGGGAGAGAACCTTTCAGCTACTGTCTCAGGTATCAGGCAGAGCCGGGCGGGGCACCCTGGGAGGGAAGGTCATCATCCAGACCTATTTTCCGAAACATTATGCCATTCAGGCCGCTGCTAAGCATGATTATGCCCTTTTCTACGAGCAGGAGATTATCTATCGGCGTCAGCTTCGTAATCCTCCCTTCACCCGGTTGGCTCGCCTTACCTACAGCCATACTAATGACGCTCTTTGCCAGCGAGAGGCCGAAGGAATGAAGCGGCGGCTTACTGGGGAAATAGAATCCCGGGGAATAGACAACCTCAGCCTGATTGGGCCAGCGCCAGCCTTCATTCATAGATTGCGGGGAAGATTTCGCTGGCAGATTATCCTTCGGGGCGCCGAGCCTGCCACTTTTCTCTCCCCGATACCGATACCACCGGGCTGGGTAGTAGATATTGACCCCAT
>DAOWJG010000210.1 GCA_030640485.1 Dehalococcoidales bacterium
ATCGCCTTTCGAACTTAGAATAAACAGCCTCTATTCTTACTTTTCCCCTACTCCACCCGCGTGAACATCTTGCGTGGGGCGCCACATACCGGGCATTTCTCCGGGGCTTCACCACCCACGGTATAGCCACATCCCTGACAGACAAAGTAAGGCTCGTCCTTCAGCGGCTCACCCTCATCAAGGGCTTTCCGCGCCTTCTGGTATAAGCCGTGATGGATTTTCTCAACCTTGTTCGCCAAGTTAAAACTAATTTCAGCGTCCTGGTTAGCCTCGGCTTTAGCCTGCTCAATGAAGCCGGGGTACATCCGGGTAAACTCGTAGTATTCCCCCTCGATGGCAACTTCCAGGTTGTCTCTGGTTGACTTTATACCACCCATGGTCTTAAGGTGATTACGGGCATGAACCGTCTCCGCCTCAGCTACCGCCCGGAACAGTCTGGCTATGACCGGATGCCCCTCCTCATCTGCCCTATCGGCAAAGAACAGGTAGCGCCGGTTGGCCTGGCTTTCCCCGGCAAAAGCACTCCCCAGATTTTTCTGCGTATCGCTCATTTAATACCTCCTTTACTATGGTTTATGGATAAAATATTATAAGATAGCACCCTCCAGTTAATCTATCGCCGCCAGAGTATCAGTCAGGTAGCACTCCATTTTTTGCTGCTTCAGGCGAAGGTATAAGTCGTCTGCCCGTTTTTTATCCCCTACCAGGGTAAACAAGGCTGCTCCCGACCCCGCCAGGTGAATATCAGTAGCGCCGACCTTCACCATATGACTCCGATATACATTCAGCTTGGAGAAGTGAGTAAAGGCTACATTCTCAAAGGTATTGAACATCAGAGGGGTAAATTCCACCCCTGCCTTTAGCTTCTCTACCAGTCTCTGGGTAATCTCTCCATCTGTAAAGTGTCTAGCCTTAAGACTACCATAAAGTTGCTTTGTTTTTTCCGGCAGCCTGGGCACCTGTGGCATTATCAGGACAACCCACATATAGGGAAATGACGGTAGTGGCGTTACAACCTCGCCTCTACCCTCAAGCAGGGCGGTACCACCGTAAAGAAAGAAGGGTACGTCAGAACCTAGCTGGGTAGCCAAGCCAAGTAACTCCTTTTGAGATAAACCCAGTTCCCAGAGCTGGTTCAGCCCGCGTAGCGTCGCCGCGGCATCACTGCTATCCCCACTTAATCCGGAAACCAGCGGAATACGTTTATCCAGGGTTACTACCACCCCCTTGGAGCAGCCTACCACTTTTTGCAGTAAATCGATAGCCTTTGATATCAGACTCTCTCCTGGAACCCATTTGGGCTCAGCACCACGAAACTCAATATTATCGCTTGTCTTGAAGTGGAGGGTATCACACAGATTTATGGTCTGGGCAACACTGCGAATTTCATGAAAACCGTCCGGTCGTTTTGCCAGAACCTCAAGGGTGAGATTCACCTTAGCCGGCGCTAAAACTGTCAGCATGCTACCTCTCTTCCCTTAAGTTGGGTAAACACCCGCCACAGCTCAGCCCACTCCTCAAGAGTAAGTGTCTCCGCCCGACGCTGGGGCCTTATCCCCGCCTTTTCCAGTAAAGACAAGACCTCTTCCTTGGGTAAATTAAGTCCCTGACTTAGAGAGTTACCGAGTTGCTTGCGGGAAGCGGTAAAACCAGCCCGCACCAGTCTGAAAAAGCCCTCTTCATCTACATCTACTACCGGCTTGGGATACATTGTTATTCTCAGTATCGCTGAATCAACCGCTGGCGCCGGGTAAAAACAGCGCGCCGGCACGTAGCTAATTACTTCCGGCTTACCGTAAAACTGCACGCTGATACTAAGCACGCTCATCTGACCGAAACCGGCCGTAATAGCTTCGGCGACCTCCTTTTGTACCATTACCACTATAAGCCGGGGTTTGAGCGAAGCTTCTAAAAAATGGCGTAAAACCGGTGAGGTAATGTAATAGGGAAGGTTAGCCACTACCTTGTAGCCTAACGGGCTACCGACCAGCCTGGAAAACCTTACCGTTTGCTCCCGGAGCAAGGCGGCCGGGTCAATTTGAAGAATATCCCTATTAACCACGGTAACATTGCTAGAAGAAGCCAGTGTCCTTTTCAAAATGGCGGCTAATCTACTATCCAGCTCAACGGTGAATAGCCAACCTGCCTGCCTAGCTAGTTCCCGGGTCAGTACCCCAAGGCCGGGACCGATTTCAATAACCACATCGGCGGGGGCTAGCTCAGCCGCCGAAGTAACTAATTTAAGCACCTCCTCATCAATAAGAAAGTGCTGTCCCAGCCCCTTTCTTGCCCGAAGGCCGAAATGGCGCAGTAGCCGCTTCGTCTGCACTAAGAGTGATTCTATCTTCAGC
Organism: Dehalococcoidales bacterium; assembly: GCA_030640485.1. Lineage (GTDB taxonomy): Bacteria > Chloroflexota > Dehalococcoidia > Dehalococcoidales > UBA5760 > UBA5760. The sequence continues at coordinate 2,352 of DAOWJG010000210.1, forward strand.
TAGCACCTCCTGTGGGCTGCTTTCCCGGGTTTAACCCCTTAAACCTAAAATGGGGTTACTGTATCACCCCGCCTGAATTATCACCAGCCCTGGCTTAATCGAGACACCAGCCGCACCGGTAGATTATGCTTCACCATTTTAACCTGAGTAGCGTCAATATCATAAACAACCCGGTAGAGCCTAATCATCCTGGGTTCACTATCAAAGATAGCATAACTGGCCCTGGGGTCACCATCCCGGGGCTGTCCAATGCTACCGGGATTAATAATCAACCGGCTTTTACCCAGAATAAGGCCAACATAGTCAAAGAAGGGGCTAAAGGAACAACCACCACTCTCAATCTGCTTAAATATTGAGGGTACGTGAGAATGGCCGACCAGACAGAACTGTGATTTGAAGTAAGTAAAATTTTCCTTGGCACTGCTGACTGAGAGGAGGTATTCCCAGATGGGTTCCCTCGGGCTGCCGTGCACTAAAGTAAAGTTATCCTTCTCAATAACCGTTGGCAGGCTCTCCAGATACGCTACATCCTCCGGGCTCAGCTGCTCGGCGGTCCAGCGGCAGGCGGTAGCCGCATCAGGGTTAAACTCAGAGAGGCTGAGCTTACTGATGGCGGCCCAGTCATGATTTCCCGCAATACAGACATGTTTATGCTGGCGCAGAAGCTCAATACACTGGTGGGGGTCGGGGCCATAACCGACAACATCACCCAGACACCACATCTCTGTTACCCCTCCCCGACGCTCAATATCACCCAGCACCGCCGTAAAAGCCGCCAGGTTAGCATGAATATCAGCGATAATGGCGTAACGCATCCCGTAAAGAATATAACAGCTTTTGGCTGATATGGCTAGGGGGTGGGTGTTGGTTGTGACCCGAATATAAGGATGCTATAATTTGCCTATGAAGGTCACAGAACTGGGGGAATTCGGGCTGATCGACCTCCTGGCGGAAATGGCTTACCGTACTCAGGACAAACAAACCCCCGCCGGGCAACAACTCATCATTGGCATCGGTGATGATGCCGCTGCCTGGCGAGGCAACACTTCAATTCAACTAGTTACGGTTGATTCCTTTATCCAGGATGTTCATTTTTCCCTGGACATTACCCCGTGGAAGGAGGTGGGCTGGAAGGCGCTAGCCGTTAACCTGAGTGACATTGCCGCTATGGGTGGCATGCCCCGATATGCGGTGGTATCGCTAGCCCTCCCCGGCGATACCGAAGTAGACGATATTACTGTCCTCTACCAGGGGATGATTGAACTGGCACAAAAGTCCGGGGTAGCTATCATCGGCGGCGATACCAGCAACGCGCCTCAGGTGGCGATTAACATTACCGTTCTGGGTAGCATCCAGAGTCAACACGAAAATGTGCTGACCCGTGCGGGAGCCAGGGCTGGCGATAGGATAGCCGTTACCGGTTATCTAGGCGCGGCCAGTGCTGGCTGGGAGATGCTCAATAAGAAACTTCAATTTGATGCCGAAACTACCGTTCATCTTAAACAGGCTTTTCTGCATCCCTATCCCCGGATAGCTGAAGGACAACTGCTTTTAGAGCAGGGGGTAAAGGCAGCCATAGATATTAGTGACGGACTGGTCTCAGACCTAAACCATATTTGCCAAGCCAGTCAGCTTAGCGCCCGAATAGACGTTGACAGCGTGCCTATTCACCCCGATGTCAGGATAAACTTTGGTGATAGAGCACTGGAGCTGGCACTATCGGGAGGGGAGGATTACGAACTACTGTTTACCGGGAGTACTGAGGTCATTGATAGAATAAGAAAAATAGCCACATGCCCAATCACGGTAATCGGTGAGATGGTAGCCGACAAAGAAAGCACGGTAGCCTTGGTTGACCGCCAGGGGAATCCTTTTAAGCTCCGTAAGGGCGGCTGGGAACATTTTACGAAGAGATGAACTTAAGATACCTTGAATTAGTCAGCCACAGCCCGGAAGAGACCCAGAAAATAGGGGTTCGTATCGGTGGGTTAGCTCAGGCTGGTGATATTTTCCTCCTGGTTGGTGAACTGGGGGCAGGAAAGACCTGCTTCACCCAGGGTATAGCCTGGGGACTGAACATCAAGGATTATGCATTAAGCCCCTCCTTTGTTATCATGAGGGAGCTTTATGGTAGATTACCCCTATACCATATCGACCTGTTCCGGCTTGAGCGCCTGGAAGAGATTGAGGAGCTGGGCCTTGATGACTACCTATACGGCAACGGTGTTTGTGTTGTAGAATGGGCGGAGAAGGGGTTAAACCTGCTACCACCGGAGCACCTGCTGATTGAAATAAGCTACCTAGATGATACTAAGCGTAGCTTCCACTTCAAACCCAGCGGCAGACGCTACCGGGAATTACTAGCACAACTGCAACACTAACCCCCAAGTACCTGGAAAGAATGGCTAATGCAACTGGCGATAGACACGTCAACTGATACGGCTAGTCTGGCGATAGCTAACAATAGCGAAATACTGGCCGAACTAACTTGGCGCTGCGGACAAAACCACACCACCACCCTACTACCTTACCTGGACGGTCTCCTGAGCCAGACTGGGATAGGGCTTCAGTCCATTGGTAGTATCATCGTGGCTAAGGGGCCAGGAAGCTATAACGGACTACGGGTGGGTATCAGCACGGCTAAAGGGCTGGCCTATAGCCTAGGTATACCTATAGTTGGTATCAGCACCCTAGAAGTAGAGGCCTACCAGCACGCCGAATCCGGTTTGCCGGTCTGCCCTATATTTAATGCCGGTAGAGGTGAGATTGCCACCGCCATATATCAGATGAAAGGTAACAAATGGCAGCGGATTATTAACGAACATATAACTACTGTGAATACTTTATGTGCTCAGATAACCACCAAGACCATATTTTGCGGTGAACTTACCGCCCCTATTTCCGACCAACTAAGCAGGCAGCTTAAACAAAAAGCCATAATCGCCTCGCCGGCGACCAGGTTGCGACGGGCTGGTTTTCTAGCTGAGCTGGGACAAAAGCAAATAGAAGCTGGGAACTCTGATGACCCGGCTGCTCTTCACCCCATATACCTGAGGCGACCGCACATTACCCAGCCCAAAAAGCGATAAAATGGAAACCGGACCTGAAATATCAGTTGCCGCCAGCGACCTGTGTTTTGGCTGCGGTAAGAATAACCCCTGTGGCTTGAAATTAGAGTTTGACTGGGATGGCAAGGTCGTCAAATCTGAATTTACCCCGACTGAGCTACACCAGGGGTGGAAGGGGATTATTCATGGTGGCATTCTAACCGCTCTCCTTGATGAGGCGATGGCTTATGTCGCCTACTTTGAAAATGTAGCTGGTGTCACCGCAGCTATGGAAATTAGATTCAGACGACCGGTTTCAGTTGGTCAGCTCATTATCATCACTGCCTGGGTAAGCCGAAAGGCACGAAGGTTTGCTGAGACTGAGGCCAGGTTAACCCTGAAGGACGGTAGCATAATAACTGAGGCTAAAGCGACGCAGTATCTCAGCTCAGAAACTACAATTTTTACTAGCGGAGGAGGTAAACCCAGCGACGATGCTCAACAAGAATAAGGCGGTAATCTGGGATATGGACGGGGTAATTGCCGACACAGCGCCCTACCACTTCAGAGCCTGGCAAGGAGTCTTTCGCCAGCGTGGGGTAAGCTTCACTGAGAACGATTTCAGACGCAACTTTGGGCAGAGGAATGATACTATCATCAGAAATGCCCTGGGTAACGACCTTTTAGCGAGCGAAATAGACGCCATTGCCACTGAGAAAGAAGAAGACTTCCGCCAGAGAGTAAAGTACCACGTAAAGTCGCTACCGGGGGCAATAGAACTACTAAAGTCACTTAGGGAACACGGCTTTTCTCAGGCATTGGGGTCATCAGCCCCGATAGAAAACATTTTGCTGGTTACCCAGGAATTAGGCATCGAGGGCTTTTTCCAAGTCATTGTCTCCGGTAAAGTGGTGAAAGAGGGTAAACCAAGCCCTCAAGG
>DAOWJG010000028.1 GCA_030640485.1 Dehalococcoidales bacterium
CCAAAAATACATTAGATGCTCTTAAATATCTTGATGATAACTTTAAACTCAAAATTGATAACTTTATATATGATAAAAAGATTAGGCGGGAATAAAAAAACAGGTTCGTGTCTTGCGGGTATAAATCTTAGTCAACCCATGAAGAAAAAGGGGTCAAACGAGCGTGGTTTTAGGTAAAGTTAGACCGATCAACATAGAAGATGAGATAAGGAGTTCCTATCTCGACTACGCGATGAGCGTTATCGTTTCCCGTGCCTTGCCTGATGTGCGGGATGGGTTAAAGCCGGTGCATCGGCGTATTCTCTATGCGATGCAGGGTCTGGGGTTAAGTCATGCCGGTCCTCAGCGGAAGAGTGCTCGTGTTGTCGGTGAGGTGATGGGTAAATATCATCCCCACGGTGATGCCTCGATTTATGATGCCATGGTGCGTATGGCGCAGGATTTCTCAATGCGGTATGTGCTGGTTGATGGGCAGGGTAATTTCGGTAGTGTGGATAATGACCCTCCGGCGGCGATGCGTTATACCGAGGTACGCTTGGCCTCCATTTCTCAAGAGATGCTGGTTGATATTGATAAGGATACCGTGGACTTTATGCCCAACTTTGACAGTAGCCTGAAGGAGCCCACGGTCCTCCCCGCCCGGTTACCCAATCTACTGGTTAGTGGCAGCTCTGGCATTGCCGTCGGTATGGCGACCAATATCCCGCCTCATAATCTGGGCGAGGTCTGTGACGCTATCTCTTATCTCATTGATAACCCCGAAGCCACTGTCAATGAGCTTATCCAGTTTGTTAAGGGGCCTGATTTCCCTACCGCGGGCGTTATTCTGGGGCGGGACGGGATTAAGAGTGCCTACGCTACCGGGCACGGTAAGGTGGTAGTTCAGGCCAAGGCTCACGTGGTAGATGCTCAAGAAGCGGGGCGTCGCCAGATAGTGGTTACTGAGCTTCCCTACCAGACGAATAAGGCGGCCCTTATCAGACGGGTGGCCGAGCTGGTCAAGGATAAGAAAATCAGGGGCATTAGTGAAATTCGTGACGAGTCGGACCGCCAGGGCATGCGTATTGTTATTGAACTAAGAAAGGATGCCCAGTCCCACCCGGTGCTTAATAACCTCTATAAGTATACCTCAATGCAGTCGGCTTTCTTCATTAATATGCTGGCCCTGGTTGATGGGCAGCCCCGGGTAGTTAGCCTTAAGGAGGCACTTCAGTACTATATTGACTTTCGCAGCCAGGTTATCACCCGGCGCTCCCGGTTTGAGCTTAAGGAGGCGAAGGCGAGAGCCCATATCCTGGAAGGGCTTAAGATTGCCCTGGATCAGATAGATATGGTGATTGCTACCATCCGGAAGTCGGAAACAGTTGAGGCAGCTCGCCAGAACCTTATGGCTAAGTTTGGTCTATCTCAGGTGCAGGCACAGGCCATTCTTGATATGCCGCTTCGGCGTCTGGCTAACCTGGAACGGCGTAAGATACTTGATGAGCATGCCGCGCTATTAAAAAATATCGCTTACCTGGAAGACCTGCTGTCTAATCCGAGGCGGATACTCATGTTGGTGAGGACTGAGGTGGATGAATTAAAGTCCAAATACGCTGACCCGCGGCGGACAGAGATACAGGAGCAGGGGGTGATTGAGTTTAGTGAGGAGGACCTTGTTCCTCACCAGAGAGTGGTGGTGACCCTCAGTGACCGGGGTTTTGTCAAGAGGGTGCCCTCTCAGGTCTACCGGGTGCAGCATCGCGGTGGCAAGGGCATCATTGGCATGGTAACCCGGGAGAAGGATGCCGTAAGACTCTTGGTGGTGGCTGATACTCATGACAAACTCTACTTCTTCACTAACCGGGGTAAGGTTTTTTGCCTGAAGTGCTATGAAATTCCACCCGATAGCTCCCGGACGGGTAAGGGGACGGCGGTGGTTAATCTTTTCCCGGTCATTGAAGGGGAGAGGGTTACCGCCATGGTCGCCGTGAGTGATTTTAAGCGGGGTGACTACCTGGTGATGGCTACCTGTGGGGGTGAGGTGAAAAAGACGGCGGTAGAGAGGTTTACTCAGGTGCGGAGTAGCGGGCTTATTGCGATGGATTTAGACGAGAGCGATGAATTATGTGCGGCACAGCTGGCTAATAACCAGGATGATATCGTACTGATAACCAAAAAAGGGCAGTCAATCAGATTTACCGTTGCTGAGCTAAGAGCCAGCTCCAGAACCAGTGGTGGGGTGCGGGGTATTCGCTTGTCTCCTGGTGACCGGGTAGTTAGTATGGATGTTGCCTATCCTGACCGCTTTCTGTTGATAGTTAGCAATAACGGCTATGGTAAGCTTACCCCGATTGGTGACTATCCCCAGCAGCACCGGGCGGGCAGTGGTGTGAGAACCTTTAAGGTCTGTGAAAAAACGGGTGAGGTTATTGATGCCAAGCTGGTCTCTAAGTCTCAACAGCTGATGATTATATCGGCTGAGGGTATTATTACCCGCACCCTGGTGAGAGGGAAAGACCCCCGAAAGGGTATTGCCATTCAGGGCCGGAGCACGCAGGGGGTGAGGCTGATGAGGCTGGCAAGGGGCGATGCGGTAGTGGCCATCGCCTGTTTTGAATAGTCCTTGGTGCTAGCCTCCACAAGGAGAGGTGTCCGATGAAGCTATTGTTTATCCCCGGTTCGGCTTGTGGTAAAAAGGCGTGGCTGTGCCAAACCCGATACTTTACCGATTCAGAGGCGGTTACCCTTCCTGGCCATCCTGAGGGCACACCCTGCTCCAGTATTGATGGTTACGTGGCGTGGCTGCGGAGCTATATCAACCAGCACCAGTATCAGGATATCGTGTTGGCTGGCCATTCTATGGGGGGTGCGGTGGCGCAACTTTATGGGCTAAAGTATGGTGAGGAGGTAAAGGCTTTGGTCTTAGTGGGCACCGGAGCCAGATTGAGAATTCGCCCGGAGTTGCTTAAGGCAGTTGAGGGTATGATTACCGATAAGAATGCCTGGATAGAATACTTGGAGGAGCGCCATCGTTCTGCTGCCCCTCAGGTCAAGCAGGCGATTATTGAAGAGAGGCTGCGGATAGGCCCGGCGGTGATGTTGAACGATTTACTCTGCTGCGACAAATTCAACATTATGACCAGGGTTCATACTATCAAGCTGCCGACGCTGGTTATCGGTGGTAGTGAGGATGAGCTGACCCCGGTAAAATATGCTCATTATCTTGAGAGTAAGATTGAGGGGGCCCGCCAGGTTATAGTTAAGGGGACGGGTCACTGGGTGCTGACCGAGAAACCGGAAGCGGTTAATCAGGCGATAGAGAGTTTTCTGGTTGGGCTAAACTAAAGCCCCCGATGCTTCTGCTGGCAAGCTGGCTGCCAGCGTTCCAGTCCACAGGCATTACAAGCTTCAGTGCGGCAGTCAGGGGTTTCTTTGCCGTTGAGGGCATATTGATATTCTTGCTTGAGGAAAGCCTGGCTTACGCCGGCATCAATATGAGCCCAGGGTAGCGGCTCATCCAGGGAGCGTTCCCGCTGGGCATAGAAGCTGGGCTCAAGCCCGGCCTCTTTAAAGGCATGGAGCCAGTTTTCATGATTAAAGTATTCGCTCCAGCCATCAAAGGTTGAGCCCAACTGCCAGGCGTGGTAGATAACCCTGCCCAGTCGTCGGTCGCCTCGTGACATGGCGGCTTCAAGCTGGCTAACCTTAGGGTCGTTCCAGGATAGTCTGACCTCCTTGCGGCGTAGCCCCTGTTTTAGTAGTTCATGCTTGGCGTTTAGCTGCGCTTGGCCTTCCTGGGCAACCCATTGGAAGGGCGTATGCGGCTTGGGCACGAAAGTGGACAGGCTGACCCTTATTTGAGGTCTCCTCCCTTTAGTTTGTCTACCTAGTGAACTAATCCTGTCTATCAGGCTGATTATTGCCTCAATATCGTCGGTGGTCTCTGTGGGCAGGCCGAGCATGAAGTAGAGCTTGAGGCCAGTCCAGCCATGGGCGAAGGCTTCGGTGGCAGTCAAAAGGATGATATCTTCCGGGGTATTCTTATTGATTACCTGCCTGAGTCTCTGGCTACCGGCCTCGGGGGCAAAGGTGAGCCCGGTTCTCTTGTGGGCGGCTAGGGAGTCCAGCAGCTTTACCGAAAAGCTATCAATTCGCAGACTGGGTAGTGACAGGATGAGATTTTGATCCTGATAGCGGTGGAATAATCGCTCTACCAGCTCGTCAATATGGGGGTAGTCGCTGGTGCTTAGTGAAACCAGGGAGACCTCGTTATAGCCGCAGTTAGCCATAAGCTCCCCTACTGCCTTAAGCACCTCCTCTTGAGGGCGGTCACGCACCGGACGGTATATATTTCCAGCCTGGCAGAAGCGACAGCCACGGCCACAGCCCCGCCGAATCTCGATGGCTCCCCGGTCGTGGACGACCTCAATGTAGGGGACGACCGGCCTGGTGGGGGGTAGCGGTAGCTTGGTCACTATCCGCCGCCTGATACTAGGGCTAGCTTCGGTTACGGTGGGGGTAATGCTCTTAAATATACCGCTAGCTTCGTATTCTACACGATACAGGCTCGGCACGTATATACCGTGAATAGTAGCCAGCCGGCGCAGTAGCTCTGCTCTGGTGCCCCCTGCGCTTTTCCAGTCCCGGAAGCTATCAACTAACTCAAGGGCTACCTCTTCGCCGTCCCCGATTACGAAGCAGTCAATAAAGTCCGCCATCGGCTCGGGGTTAAGAGCACAGCTGCCACCAGCTATTACTATCGGGTGAGAGTCATTTCTCTCTGAGGCAAGGAGTGGGATTTGGGCGAGGTGCAGCATATTTAGGACGTTGGTATAGGTGAGTTCGTAGCCCAGGGAAAAACCAATGATGTCAAAATCCTTTAGTGGGCGTTTAGATTCAAGACTGGATAGGGGAACACCGCCCGCATGCAGTTGGGCTGCCATATTCGGCCATGGGGTAAAGACTCTTTCGGCAAGCACATCCGGTTGATAATTGAGTAGCTCGTAGAGGATGGGTAATGCCAGAGTGGACATACCTATTTCGTATAAGTCCGGGTAGGAGAGG